>NZ_MWLP01000046.1:0-40917 GCF_010634885.1 Microbacterium sp. B35-04
GCTGCGGGATGCCGGCCTCCCGGTGCGATATCGACCACAACGTCGACTGGGCGCTCGGCGGACACACCGAACTCACGAACCTCGGGCCGCTGTGCGAAGGCCATCACACCGTGCGGCACCACACCGACTGGAGCATCCGACAAGTCGCCGGCTCCGGCGGCGCGATCCTCTGGACATCACCCTCCGGTCGTCGCTACCTGGTCGAGCCGGAACGCGCAGTTCCCGTGTTCCGCTCCACCGAAAGCGTCGGCGCCCCCTTCTGACTGCACGACACGTGCATCTCACCGCACGACACGTCCTTCTGATCGCACGACACGTGCATCTCACCGATTGACACGTCCGACGATGCGACATTCGCGCGGCTTCCTCGCGAATCCGACGGCGCGACCTCCTGTGTCCGATGCCGGCGGAGCGCAGAGACGGTCCGTGTGTCGCTAACCTGCTGTCGATATGAGCTTCGATGTGAATACGTGCGGCGCGAACGCCGTGACCTGGGCTCTCGCGCACGCGGGCTCGACCGCGTACGCGACCCGTTGCCTCGCGTTCGTCGAGGACGCGATCGAGCGCTCGAACGACCTCGAGATCTTCGGCGGCGACCACGCGGCCGAATCGGCGCAGCTGTACGGCGCGCCGGCGAACACCGGTGCGCCCCCTACCCACGCACTGGTGTTCTACGAGGGCGTCGGCGAGCTCTTCGGTGATCGCCGCGACTGGGGCCACGTCGGCCTGAGTCTCGGCGACCACCGCGTGGTCCACGCCTGGGATCGAGTGCGCGTCGACGACTACCGCGACCTCGAGGCGCTGCCACCCGCGCCGGGCTGGGAGCCCCTGCGCTGGGTCGGCTGGGTGCCCCTCGCCCGCGTGCTCGAGGGCGCTCAGCCGCGCATCTGGGATGAGGATGCCGCCACCGCCGCCCTGCGGATGCAGGTTGATCGCTTCGGCAGCTGATCAGCCTCTGGGTGCGAGCGGGACGCAGCACGCGGCGACGAGTCCCGCGCCACGCCGGGTCGCACCGCGCCGCGACACCACACACGCGGATCGCTATGGTGTGGCCATGACGCGTTCTCGGGCATGGGCGACGGTGTGGACGGTGCTGCGACTGGCGATGGCAGCTGTCACCGTCACGGCCATCACGGCGCAGATGGCGAAGTCGATCGGCACCGCGACCGAGCTCGGCCGCGACGTCACCACGACGGTCGTCAACTTCTTCAGCTTCTTCACGATCCTCTCGAACGCCCTGGCGGCGATCGTGCTGATCTGGGCGGCGGTCTGGTACTTCACCCGCGGACGCAAGGCGGTCGCGGAACCCCCCGTTCTGGCCCTCGCGCTCGCCTGTGTGAGCACCTACATGATCATCACCGGCATCGTCTACAACGCCTTGCTGCGCGGCATCACACTGCCGCAGGGAAGCGAACCCATCCCGTGGTCGAACGAGGTGCTGCATCTCATCGGCCCGCTGTTCCTCCTGGCGGACGTCTTCGTCGGCCCCCTGCGCCGCGCGCTGCCCTGGCGGAGCCTGTGGGCGGTGGTCGCCTTCCCGATCCTCTGGGTCGCCTACACGATGATCCGCGGACCCCTCATCACCAACCCGGTGTCGGGCGATCCCTTCTGGTATCCGTACCCCTTCCTGAACCCGAACAACCCGGGCGGGTGGCCCTCTGTGCTCGTCTACGTCATCGGCATCGCGGTCGCGATCGTCGCCGTGGGAGCCTTCGTCCTGTGGTGGGGCCGCCGGTCCGGCGCGACGGACACGGATGCCCCGGCCGCAGCGCCGGCGGCGGCATGGGTCCCCTCCTCCGCCCTGTCGGACTGACGCGAAACGGCCACGAACGGCCGTTTGTGAGTTCTGTCCCCCGAACGGTGGACACGTTGTAGATTCCGCACAACGAGCCCGAGTTTGCAGGGGCTTTCCCTCCCCTGCCGGCACACATGTTTCCGCCGCGACGGTATCGGCAGGAGTACATCTGTGCTCGGGGAAGACGACACGCATCCGCGTGGTGTCGAGAAAGGGGGGAACATGCATTGGTCATGGTTTCGAATCGTCGCGGCGATCACCGGGTTCTCCGGGGTCGTCGCCGGATTCATCGTCAACGTGGATCGCGCGGCGCGTCAGGGGCACGGACTCGACGAGGTGCTCGCGAACTATTTCAGTCTGTTCACGATCGTGTCGACTCTGCTCGCTGTCCTCACGCTGCTCGTCGCCGCATCATGGGGGATGCGGCACACGGGCACGGAGCGCGAGCCGCTCGGCATCGCGCTCGCCCTGGCCGCCGTCACGGGGCCGGTGCTGCTGCTCGGCCTCGTCTACAACGCGCTGCTGCGAGGCCTGCCGGCTCCGGTCGCCCTCGGCGACTCGGTCGGCATAGGGATGCTCGACAGCTACGCCGCTGAGGTGCTGCACGTCGTGCTGCCGATCTACTTCGTGCTCGACCTGCTGCTGGCACCGCACCGGCGCGGACTGCCGTGGTGGTCCCTCGCCGTGCTGGTGGGCTACCCGCTCGGGTGGACGGCGTACACGATGGTCCGCGGCGAGCGCGTCGGCAATCCCGACGGGACCACGGCGTGGTGGTACCCGTACCCGTTCCTCGACCCGCACGGTGCAGGCGGATACCCGTCGGCACTGCTCTACATCGGCGCGATCCTGGCGGGCTTCCTGGCGATCGGCACCGCGATCATCGTGATCGGCCGCTACCGTGAGCGGCGGGTGACGCGCCACGGCGCACCGGCGACCCGGGGAGCACTGCCGGCCTGAACGAGCGGCGGAGCCGCGGCAACAGCCGCCGCACATGTGGGCGGGGGCATGATGCCCCCGCCCATCGACGTCACACCGTGCGGTTGCGGCGGCGCACCACCACCGTCGCGAGCGCGCCCGCGAGGACCGCCAGGATGCCGATCGCACCGAGACCCGCCATACGAGCCCCGTCCGCTCCCGTCGCCGGCAGCGCGGTGTCGAACCGGTTGTCGATGGCGAGGGATGCCACTTCGTCAGCGCCGACGGTGACGAGGGCCTGGTTCGCGGCATCCGGATCCGCGGGTGTGTAGGTGACGGCATCCGCTCCGCCGTTCCCGGTCTCGAGCACCGCGCACTCCGCACCCACCGGCAGATCCTCGTAGACGACAGGGCCCGCCGTAGTGAGCTCCCGCAGCGCGCCACCGGGCACCTGGATGTCGGCGCCGTTCCACACGCACGTGGCGGTGACTTCGAACGTGTCGCCCCGGTGGAGGGCGGCGTCACCGCCCGAAACGGTCTTGACGACCTCGATCTGCCCGACGTCGAACGTGTTCGTGACGTTGACCTCGGTGTCGGCCTCGACGATCTCGATCGTCTCGACGGGCTCGCCCTCGGCATCCGTGATCGTCGACGCGTGGGCACCGCCGGCGTCGGTCTCGGTCAGCGTGCACTCGAGACCGACCAGCAGCGATTCATAGGTGTACGCGTAGTCGTTCTCCTCGTTGAGCGTCTGCTCGGCGCCGCCCGGGATGGCGACGGGTTCGCCCGACTCGTCGAGGCAGTCCAGCACGACGGTGAAGGGTCCCGCGCCCCACAGCTCCGCTCCCTCGCCGTCGATCACTTTCGTGACCGTCAGCGCGCCGGCGCCGAACGTGTTGACGGCCGCGATCTCCACGGTCTCTCCCGAGGCGACGGTGAACGCCGACGGCGTGATCTCGACGGATGTGGCGCCCGCGTCGTCACTCTCACGGATGGAGCAGTCCGCGCCTGCGGCGACGTCGTCGACCCGGCCCTCGTAGCCGTTGCCCTCATCGAGGGTGAGGAAGCCCGCCCAGACGATGCGACTGCCGCTGCCCGTGTCGAGCGTGCAGACGACGGCGAACTCGAACGGGCCGGCGCCGAAGTCGTCTGCCGCATCGCCGACACGCTGCTTCACGACGTGGAACGAGCCGACGCCGAAGGAGTTCGTCGCAAGAACCTCGACGGCGGTGTCCTGCTGGATCACGACATCGACCGACGTGCCCTCGACGGGCTCTGCGGGCTCGCCGCCGACGGTCACCCGCATCGTGGTGCCCGCGGCATCCAGGTCGTCCGTCTCTTCGATGGTGCACGTAGCGTTCACGGGAAGCCCGCCCAACGCCCACGACTGCTGGGGGGTGAGCTCGGCCATCATCGGGTCATCCGGCCCGTACCCGTCGGCGTATGCCGGCTGGCCATTCAGTTCACACGTCGCCTCGAAGGCGAAGGGGCCGTAGGGCACCGGATCGCCACCGCTGTCGACGGCGTCCGTGTCGACCGCCTTGCGGACGACCAGACTGGCGACGTCGTACACGTTCTCAACGGTCACGAGGCCGATCTCCTCGGTGTCGAGGGCGACCGTTGCGGTGCCGATGTCCTGCTCGGTCTGGCCCCACTGCCCCTCGGTCGCCGTGCACTCCGCTCCGAGAGGCAGCCCGTCGAAGACGACGGGCTCCGCCCCGGGCACCAAGTCGACCTCGGCCAGCCCTTCGACGGGCACGCCGTCGATGGTGCATGTGAGCTGCACCGGGAACGAGTCCGGTGCGAAGTCGGATGCCGGACCCGACACGATCTTCTCCAGCGCGATCGATCCCGTGGGATATGCGACGCCGACGCGACGGCCCTCGGTTGCCGGCACCAGCACGCTCGTCTGGCCGCTGAGGGCGGCGCCACCGGTCGCGATGGTGTTGTAGGCGGTCGGCTGGTCCGCGTCGACGACCGCGTTCGGTGTCGTGCGGGTCTGGAACTGCAGCGTCAGCGAGTCGCCGGGCTCGAACTTCTCCTCACCGGGGAAGCCCACGGTGATCTTCAGGCTCCGCACGATCGCCGGATCGACGGTGTCGTCGAGCGGCAGCCACGCCCCCGGCGCGCAGGGCGTGCCGAGAGGATTGAGATCGGCGGTGCACGGCGTCGAGGACGTCGAGTAGTACAGGGTGATCTGCGCGTTGGAGGGTGTCGTCGGCCCGACGAGCAGCAACGGGTTGCCCACATAGGTCGGCTCCCACTGGCTGCCGCGCGGGATCGTGACGATGAGTCCCTGGTCGCCCGGCGTCGGAAGGTTGTCGATCGACACGAGCTGGGTGATCGGCACCGTGCCGGCGTTGGTGATGCGCAGCCGCCAGGACTCGGTGTCTCCCGGCAGCGTCATCGGGACGCACGGGTACCGATAGAAGCCGTCGACAGTGGCCATGCCATCGCACTCGAAGTTGGTGTCATCACTGCGGACGTTCGGGATGCCGGGAAGGTTCGGAGGGCTGTCGGCGCGCACGTACTTCACCGTGCTGAGCGCCGGAACCGCGAGCGGGCGCACCGTGGCGGTGTCGGCGCAGAGTCCGGTGGCAGGGTCATAGCTGGGCACGCACTCGTCGAGCGGCTCGGCGATGTCGATCGTCGCGGTGTTGGTGACGGAATCGTTCGGAGTGAGCCCCGGCCGCAGCATCATGCGCAAGGTGATCGTGTAGGTCTGCCCCGGCTCGAGCACGGACCCCTCCGGCATCGTGAAGACGATGCTCGTACCAAGGTCCTGCACGTCGACCTCTTCGGGGTCGACAGGCAGGGGATCTCCGTTCGGCGGAGTGGGTGCGGCGCCGGTGAGCGCGAACGACCACGGTGGCACGCTCGGGTCGCGGTCCGGGTCGAAGATGAGCTGCGGCTCACCCGTGGCCGTGAGTGGCAGATCATCGGTGAAGACGACGTCTGTCAGCGCCCGCTCGCCGGTGTTCGTGTACGCGAGGGTGAACGGGATCTCGACGCCGGGCCGCACATCGCCGGTCGGCGACTTCGCCACGCTGACCGATGCCTGGAGGTGGACGTTCCGATACTCGGCCTCGGCCGTCTGTTCGTCGTCGAGCCGCACACCGGGCGCGATGAACGCGGACAGGCCCGAGACGGTGATCGTGTCGACGAAGACGCCGGCATCCTCCTCGCCGGGCGCCGGAATCTGGTCGCTGCGGGTCGTGGGCGTCGGCTCACCGGTGCGCAGGTCGGCTCGCCGCTCGACGAAGAACGGGACGTTGATGATCGGGTTGACAGGGTTCAGCCACCCGAGCTCGGCGGCGGACCAGAACTGGAAGCTCAGGCCGTGCAGCGTGCTCGGCGCGTTCTCGAGGAACGTCTTGGCCGCCGCGACTGAGAGATCCCCCAGACGCGGCATGCACGTCCAGGTTCCGCCGACGTCTCCGGTGATCACGTTCGCGTCGGTGAAGTCGCCGCCGTCGAGGTAGCAGACCTGGACCTTCGCGACGGGCGGCGGAAGCTGCCACCCGGGATCGGGGCCGACGAAGTCCATGGCGTTCCAGAAGGTCGGATCGTCGTCGTTCATCGTCATCGTGTAGGCGCGCGTCGAGCCGGCGGGCTGGCCCGAGAGCGTCACCGTGACCGGTGAGAAGTCGTCCTCTTTCTGCTGCGGGGGCGCGATCGTCTTGCCTGCCCTCACCGAGAACGTGGGTTCCTCGATCGCGATGGATGCCGCGCCGTCGTCGCAGGCCCAGCGCGCTCCCTCGGGGGGCGGGCAGGTCGTGAATGGATCGACGTCCGCGACGACACCCTCGGCGGTGTTCGCGATCGGCGAGTTCGCCGGCGAGACCCGCTCCGTGGTGCCGCGCCAATACGGCCGCAGCCGGAGATCGAACGCGACGACGCCGGCGGCATTGGACGCGATGCGCCCGGTGTACGTCACCTGGACCCCCGACACCTCGCACGGCACGGTCGCCGGGGTCAGTGCGAGCGCCTCGTCACGGGTGAGCTCGACCGGTGCTCCGTCGAAGCACGACAGGGTGACGAGTGTGGCGGTCGCACCTGTCGGCACGTCGATGCGCGCGAAGCTGTTGAGCGTGAATGCCTCGAACGGATTCGTCTGGGGCGGCGTCGGCGTGCCGGGCGCCAGGTCGGTGATCTGCAGCATGTCGACCTTGGCGGGAGTCGTGTTGCGTGTCGTCACGGTGACCCGGCTGAGCGGGAACTGACTGGCCGGGATGGTGGGGTCGGTCGGCGCCGCGATCGGTCCACCCGCCCAGTTCTTGTCGGTGGTCGTCGTCAGCGGCACATCGACGATGACGACGTCGTCTTCGTCGCTGGCGGTGAGGGAACCGCTGTCGAACGGATAGCCCGTAGCGCTCGCAGTGTTGCGGACAACACCTGGAGTCGGCATGTTGTACAGCTCGTCACCGAGAACCGGTGTTCCATCCGACCGTCGAGTGTCGCGGACCTGCCAGGTGAGGGTGACAGGGCGATCGTTCGTGAAACTCCGGGCGACTCCCGACCCGACCGGTGGCGCGGTCGGGTCGCCGACGGATGCCGCGGCTCGGTCGGGGCTCTCCTCGAAGATCAGTCGAACCCCGATGGCTGCCGCCCTCTCGG
Organism: Microbacterium sp. B35-04; assembly: GCF_010634885.1. Taxonomy (NCBI): domain Bacteria; kingdom Bacillati; phylum Actinomycetota; class Actinomycetes; order Micrococcales; family Microbacteriaceae; genus Microbacterium; species Microbacterium sp. B35-04. Next base: position 7,328 of record NZ_MWLP01000046.1, read on the forward strand.
CCGCCGTCAGAGTCACGCCTGGGAACTGTCCGACGCAGGCGCTGGGGCAGGGGTCGTTCGCGGCATCCACCCATGTCGTCCCGGTCCACAACTCGACGCTGCGCACGGCGTCGTATGCGATGAGCGGATCGGTGGCGGGAGTGATCGGCTGGACGCGGACGAGGTCGAATGCGTCGTACACACTGTCGACCACGAGCGTGCGCGGCGGATCGGCTGAATCCATGATGTCGACATGCTCGAGGTTCGAGTAGCCGCCGGTCGACCAGGTCAGCGTCGACGGGATCGTGTCGCCCGAACGAGCGATGACCGACTTGATGCCGCCCGAGCTCGAGGTGCCGAACGACTTGTCGATGAGGTCGGCGTTGCCCGGGTCCGGCGGGATCAGCTCGAGCACGGGGCAGTCGTCGGGCGGAAGGACCGCCTGGCCGTCCGGCACTGCGGGGTTGGCGCTCGAGGCGGAGGTCTGCGCGCAGTTGGGGATGAGCGTGTTCGTCTCGTCGTCGTACGGCGGACCCGCTTCGTAGCGTCCGTCCGCCCGCAGGGACGACGTGAAGTTGGGTGAGAAGTCCGTGCCGGGGGCGAACCCGCCCGCGTCACCGGTGTAGTCGTAGACGAACCGCACTCCGCCGGCGACCTCGCTGATGTCGGCAGGCACCTGCTCCGAGTAGATGGTGGGGCCGTCGATCGGTCCCGCGAGGATCTCCCACGTCCCGGTCGTCGTGTCGTAGTACTCGACGGTCAGCGTGGAGTCCCCGGGCACCGCGGTCTGCGTGATCGCGGTGAGGTCGAACGCATTCCACCAGGGGTCTCCCTCGACCGGGTCCTCGGGATCCTGGATCACGACCTGCTGAGCGCGTCCGGTGGTGCCTGTGGGGTCGTCGGGCGGAGAGGGCCGCTCGGTGAGCCCGCCGTTGAGAGTGACCGTCACGACCTCGCCGGGTACGGCGAGGATCGGCGTCGGGCGGATCTGCTTCGAGATGTAGGGCTCGATCACCTCGTCGTAGATGTAGAGGTCGGCGGGCGCCTCGGCGGCGGCTGTCGCTCCGTCGTTCTCTCCGGCGACACCGACGACATTCGTCACCGTGAGCGGAAGCCCTCCCAGGTCGGGGTCGGTGTCGACGGTGAACGGGACCGAGGTCTCGCCGCCCGGGACGATCTCTCCGGTGAAGACGAGCTGCAACGACGCGACGTCGGCGGCATCGACGCCGGCGGGAAGCGCCGGCGTCGTGCCGTCCGCGAATGCGACCGTCTCGGTCCCGCCGCCCTCGAGCGTGTAGACGACTTCGCCGGAGGTCGCACCCGCCGGCCAGTCCACCGGACCGGTGAACCCGCCGAACGCGTACGCCGCCGGGAAGGAGCCGGCCTCGGGCTCGGTGATCGTGAGCGTGTCGATGGGAATCGCGGAGGTGTTGCGTCCGCCGATGGTCACCGCGGTGGACTCCCCGGCGACGACGAGGGTGGGATCGAACGACTTGCTCGCCCCGACGGCCACGGCGTTCTGGCGCAGGGTGAAGTCCGCACCCGCCGTTGCGGTCGCGGTCTGGTCGCCGACAGCGACGGTTGATACCACGCCGTTGGCGACCGTGGTGCCGTCAGGCTCGGCTGCCGCGGCATCCGTCACCGTCAGGTTCAGGGGGACAGACCCGGTGGCGCCCTCGGGGATGGCTCCGTTGAAGGTGACGCGGGTGCCCTTCACCTCGTCGGGCGTGATGTCGGCGGGCAGGGTCCCGCCGGGTGCGGGGATCCACGCGCCGCCGACGTACACCTCGTAGGTGGTGAGTGCCGGGTCGGCACCGGACGGCGGCGTCACCGTGCCGAACCCGGCGAAGGCGAGCGAGTCGAAGGGGTTGGGGACGGCATCCGGATCGACGGGATCCTGGATCGACAGCGAGTCCACGGTGGCGTTCGACGTGTTCGTGGCGCCGAGCGCCGCCGACACCGGCGTTCCGGGCGTCGCGATCGCCTCGGTGGGGGCGAACGACTTGCTGGCCGTCGTGGCGAGCTCCAGCGGAATGACCGGAGTCACCTCGACCTCGGCATCCTGATCCACGAAGTTGACGCCCTCGATCGTGGCATCGTTGACGACGGGCACGCCGTCGACGTCGGCGGATGCGTCCGCCGGCAGCTGCGCGGTGATCTCGATGATGCCGGTCGTGGAGTCGAGGATGCCGACCGTGCCGTCGCCGAGGGGTGTCGCCCACGTGACGGTGACCGAGTTGCCGTCGATGGCGGGCTCTGCCGCGGTGTTGTCGCCCGCGCCCACGACGGCATCGACCACGACGAACGGTGCGGGCACGACGTCGTTGACCACGGCGCCACGACAGCCGAGGTCGGTGATGGCCGAGCAGCCGACAGTCAGCGTGTAGGTGAACGTCTCGCCCGGCCCGACCTCGGTCACCGAGGCGGTCTTGTCGAGCGTCGCCGCCGCCGTGATGGCGGTGGGCTCCGGATCGGGCAGGATGGGCGCGGCCGCAGCCGCCGGTGCCACCAGCGTCGCCGTGGCGACCGCCAGAACCGCGATGGCAGCTGCGATGCGTGACCGCGCTTTCGAGAACACGTGACCCCCCGGTCCGGTGCCGCTGATCGAATCCCCGGTCGTGCTGCGAAAATGCGCGCCCGAGACATTGCTCGTGGTCAGCCTAGCCAGGCGCGAAGCCGGCCCGCCAGTGTTGCTGGTGGTACCGGTGTGACAGGAGAATGCCGAGCCGGGGCTGCGCCGCATCCCAAACTAGACTTAGGGACCATGTCGAAGGTCCTTCAGTCCCTGCCCGTCGGCGAGCGCGTCGGCATCGCCTTCTCAGGGGGCCTTGACACCTCCGTCGCGGTCGCGTGGATGCGCGACAAGGGGGCGATCCCCTGCACCTACACCGGTGACCTCGGTCAGCCCGACGAAGACGACATCGACGCGATCCCCAGCCGCGCACTCGAGTACGGCGCAGAGGTCGCGCGTCTGGTCGACTGCAAGCCCGCGCTCGTCGAGGAGGGCTTCGGCGCCCTCGCGTGCGGCGCGTTCCACATCCGCTCCGGCGGGCGCACCTACTTCAACACGACGCCGATCGGCCGTGCCGTCACCGGTACCCTGCTCGTGCGCGCCATGAAGGAGGACGGCGTCGACATCTGGGGCGACGGCTCCACCTACAAGGGCAACGACATCGAGCGGTTCTACCGCTACGGCCTGCTGGCCAACCCCGCCCTGCGCATCTACAAGCCGTGGCTCGACGCCGACTTCGTGACCGAGCTCGGCGGCCGCCAGGAGATGAGCGAGTGGCTCGTCGAGCACGGGTTCCCCTACCGCGACTCCGCCGAGAAGGCGTATTCGACCGACGCGAACATCTGGGGCGCCACGCACGAGGCCAAGACCCTCGAGCACCTGAACGTGTCGCTCGAGATCGTCGAGCCCATCATGGGCGTGCGGTTCTGGGACCCGTCGGTCGAGATCGAGACCGAGGACGTCACGGTCACCTTCGAGGCCGGCCGGCCGGTCGCGCTGAACGGCGTCGAGTACCCCGACCCGGTCGCGCTCGTGTTCGAGGCGAACCGCATCGGCGGCCGCCACGGCCTCGGCATGAGCGACCAGATCGAGAACCGCATCATCGAGGCCAAGTCGCGCGGCATCTACGAGGCCCCCGGCATGGCGCTGCTCTTCACCGCGTACGAGCGCCTGGTCAACGGCATCCTGAACGAGGACACCCTCGCGACCTACCACGAGCAGGGCCGCCGCCTCGGCCGCCTGATGTACGAGGGTCGCTGGCTCGAGCCGCAGTCGCTCATGCTGCGCGAGTCCATCCAGAAGTGGGTGGGATCGACGATCACCGGCACGGTGACCCTGCGCCTGCGCCGCGGCGAGGACTACACCATCCTCGACACCTCCGCCCCGCGCCTGTCGTACCACCCCGACAAGCTGTCGATGGAGCGCGTCGGAGACGCCGCGTTCGGCCCCACCGACCGCATCGGCCAGCTCACCATGCGCAACCTCGACATCGCCGACTCGCGCGTGCGCCTCGAGCACTACGCCGCGGCCGGCATCATCGGCGGCACGACCGGCGAGCTCGTCGGCCACCTCACGCAGGGTGAGGCGGGCGAGATCACCGAGCGCGCCGAGGGTTTCAGCGCCGAGCAGGAAGAGCTCGCAGAGGCGACGGATGCCGCGAACGAGGCATCCGCGTTCGACTCCGGCACGGACTGAACCGCGCACCTGAGCGGCCCGTTCTCTCCGGCGACCACAGCAGACAGGGGTTGCGGGGACCCCTGCGTCCGGACATCGCCGGTTTCGCGCGTTGAAAAGCCGCGATACCTGGACCGCAGAGCACCCGAACCCGCGGTATGCGGTCGGTCCAGCCTTCCCGCACGCGACGACGCTTCCGCCCGGTCCGCGGTCCGGACATCGCCGGTTCCAGGCCTCGAAAAGCTGCGATACCTGGACCTTGGCCGTGCGTTTGTTTGATAACTTGCACAGCTCTGTGCAAGATATCTAACCTATAGGCATGGATTCACGGATCGATGCCGCGCGCCGGCCGCGGCGCGACGCCCTGGAGAACCGCGCCGGCATCCTGGCTGCGGCACTCGTCGCTCTCGCCCACGACCCGCGTGCGTCGGTCGACGCGATCGCCCGGCAGGCGGGACTGTCGCGGCGAGCGCTGTACGGGCACTTCGACGACCGCGACGCACTGGTCCGCGAGCTCGTGACGCAGGGTGCGCAGCGGTTCAACGCCATTGCCGCGACGGTCGACGACGCAGACCCGCGCGTGGCACTGGCACGGCTGGCCGCGGCCCTCTGGACCGAGGCGTCGCACGTCCAGGTGCTCGCGGCGATCGCCCTCGACGAGGCCCACCTCGAAGAGACGGCGACCGCTCTGGCCCCGCTGCGCCGCACGGTGGTGCGCATGGTCCGCGAGGGCCAGGAGGCCGAGGTGCTGCGTACCGACGTCGCCGCCCCGACGCTCGCGCGGCTCGTCGAAGAGACCGCGCGCACCGTGATCACCCGGATGGATGCCTCGTCCCCCGCCGCCCGCGACCTCGCGGTGCGGTCGGTGCTCAGCATCGCCGGCCTCTCTTGGCGCGAGGCGGCGGCGCTGCTCGAGGCCCACCCCGACGTGCTGGTCCCCGCCACCGCGGCGACCCCCGAGGCTCCGGGCGCGTGAAGGTCGAACTCGACGCGGTCGGCAAAGGCCGTCGCGAGCACGCACTGCCGCTGACGTCCGCCGTCTTCGAGTCCGGCCGCGCCGCCCTGGTCGCTGCCGAGACCGAGCAGCGGCCCACGGTGCTCGGGCTCATCGCCTCGGGGCGCATGCGGCCCGACACCGGACGCGTCGCCGTCGACGGGCGGACGGACTCCTCGGCCCTCCGCCGCCGGGTCGCCCTGGTCGACGCCCCCGGGATCTCGGAGCCCGAGCCGAACGTCACGCTCGCCGGCGTGGCCGCAGAGGAGCTCATGTTCGCGGGCCGCCGCTCGGACCCTCTCGCCGTGCGGCGCTGGCTGGAGGAGCAGGGACTCGGAGATGCGGCATCCCTCCCCGTCTCGAACGTCGAGCCCGCCGACCGCGTGCGCGCGCTCTGCGAGCTCGCCGTGCTGCGCAAGGGCGTCGAAGGCTTCGTGCTCGTCTCACCCGACCGCCACGGCGGCGAGCCCGCCGCGTGGTGGGCGATCGCCGAGGACTTCGCCGCCCGCGACCTCGCCGTGCTCGTGATCGCCGGCCAGGCCTCGCAGTCCGTCGTTGCTTCCCCGGTCGCTCCAGCCCCGGTGTTTCTCCCCCCGGTCGTTGAGCGAGCGAAGAACGCGGTCGTTGAGCGACCTTGCGAGCCGAAACGCAGAGACGAAACGCCTCGGACCGTCCCGCACATTCAGGGCGTTTCGTCTCGGTCGCTGGCGCTCCCTCGCTCAACGACAGGAAAGCCCCGGCACCCGACAACCCCGGTGAACGGTCGTCCGCGACTGCGCCGCCTCACTACTCGCACGAAGGTCGTCGCGGCATGAAGGTCCCGCAGATGATCCTCGCCGAGCTCCGGCGGCTGACCTCGACGCGCATGTCGCTCATCGCCCTCATCGCGCTGATGGTGGTGCCGATCCTCTACGGCGGCCTGTACCTCTGGGCGAACCGCGACCCGTACGGCCAGCTCGACCAGGTGCCGGTCGCGCTCGTCGTCGCCGACACCGGCGCCCCGCTCAACGGCACAGACCGCAACCTCGGCGACGAGGTCGCCCAGGAGCTCATCGAGGACGGCACGTTCGACTGGCACCTCGCGACGGCCGACGAGGCGGACGCGGGCCTCGACGAGGGCGCCTACGACTTCGCGATCGAACTGCCCGCCGACTTCACGGCATCCATCGCGTCCATCACCTCCGGCGAGCCACGCACCGCCGACATCGTCTTGCACACCAGCGACGCCAACAACTACCTCGCCTCGACGATCGGCACGCAGGCGGTCGAGCGCATCCAGACCACGATCACCGAGAAGGTCGTCGCCGAAGCGGGTCTCACGATGCTCGATGCCCTCGACACCATCCGCATCCAGTTGACGGATGCCGCCACCGGCGCCACGCAGCTGGTCGACGGTCTCGCGCAGGCCGGCGACGGCGCGTCACAGCTCACCGTCGGCGCGTCACAGCTCGCCGAGGGGATCGCGCAGCTGCGCGACGGCGCCGCGCAGCTCTCGACGGGTGCCGGTCAGGTGGCCGACGGCGCCGCCCAGGTGGCAGAGGGGACCGCGCAGCTCGACGCGATCGCCGATCGGATCGGCACCGCCTCCGCCGACGCGGCATCGGCGCTGCCGCAGGTGCGCGACGACATCTCGACGGCCCTCACCGAGGCCGGGCTCGACCAGACGCGGATCGACGAGGTGCTCGCCAAGCTCGACCCCGTGGGTACGCGGCTCACCGCGGTCGATGAGCGGGTGCAGGGCGCGGTGGCGGAGATCGATCGTCTCGACGACGGCGCCCAGCAGGTGTCGGCGGGCGCCGCGACCGTCGCCACGGGTACTGCCACCCTCGCCACCGGCACGGCGACCGCCGCGGACGGCGCGGCGCAGGTACAGGGCGGCGCCGCAGCACTCGACGGCGGCCTGACTCAGCTCGAAGACGGCGCGACCCGCCTGCGCGACGGACTCGCCGACGGCGCCGCCCAGCTGCCCTCGTTCGACGCCGGCGTCCGCCAGGCGCAGGCCGACACGCTGGCGGCTCCGGTCCAGATCGAGCGGACGTCGCTCACGCAGGCGCAGAACTACGGTGCCGGCCTCGCGCCGTTCTTCGCCGCCCTCGCGGGGTGGATCGGCATCTACGCGCTCTTCCTCATCGTCAAGCCGGTCTCCAAGCGTGCCGTCACGGCGCTCCACTCCCCGATCCGCATCACGCTCGCCGGGTGGGCGACCCCGGCTCTCCTGGGCGGGCTGCAGATGCTCGGGCTCTTCGGCGTGCTCGCCCTCGCGCTGGGCTTCTCGTTCGCGCATCCGCTGGCGACGCTCGGCATCCTCGTGCTCGCCAGCGCGGCGTACGCGGCCATCGTGCTCGCCCTCAACGTCTGGCTGGGCTCGGTCGGGCAGTTCCTCGGACTCGTGCTGATGGTGCTCCAGCTCGTGACCGCGGGCGGCACGTTCCCCTGGCAGACGCTGCCGGCGCCGCTGGCGGCGCTGCACCACGTGCTGCCGATGGGCTACGTCGTCGACGCGATGCGGCAGGTCATGTACGGCGGCAACGCCGACCGGGTCTGGCTCGACCTGGCCGTGCTGCTCGCGTGGCTCGTCGGCGCGGGGCTCGTCGCGGCGATCGGAGTGACCCGCATGACCCACTTCCGCACGCTCCGCGACCTGCAGCCCAGCGTCATCGGCTGACCCTCGGCTCTCACGCCGCGGAGGCCGGCATCACCTCGATGCGACAAGCGGCCGGCCGCGCGCCGAAAAGCGAACACGATTCGGCACAACCTGCGAGTCGGGGTTAGCATGCGGAGCGGTGCCTGTGCCCCCCGAACGCAGGGACCCGATCCCGCGGTGCCTGGCACCGCGTCTCTCCCCCCACCCTCGCTCGGAAAGCCCTTCAATGCCGAAGCCCCAGCCATCGCCCTACGCCGTCGACGACACCGCTCCCCGTCGATCCGTCGGGCGGACGGTCGGCATCACCCTGTTCAGCATCGTCGCCGGCATCGTCGTGCTCGCCCTCATCGCCGTCGGCTTCGTGGCGTTCACCGCGCAGCGCTCGTTCCCGCAGCTCAGCGGCGAGGTGAAGGTGCCGGGCCTCGATGCACAGGTGACGGTGCAGCGCGATGTGCTCGGCATCCCGACCATCACCGCGGACTCTTCGCGCGACCTCTTCTTCGCGCAGGGATACGTCCAGGCGCAGGACCGCTTCTGGGAGATGGACTTCCGCCGTCACGTGACGAGCGGCCGTCTGTCGGAGCTGTTCGGCGAATCGCAGCTCGGGACCGACAAGTTCCTGCGCACCCTCGGCTGGCACGCGACCGCCGAGCAGGAGGTCGAAGCGCTCGACCCGATCGCGCGTGCCTATTACGACGCCTACGCCGACGGCGTGAACGCCTACCTCGCCGAGAACCCGGGCGCCGACGCTTCCTTCGAGTACGCTGTGCTGGGTCTGCAGAACCCGGACTACGTGATCGAGCCGTGGACCCCCGCCGACTCGGTCGCGTGGCTGAAGGCGATGGCCTGGGACCTCCGCAGCAACATCGAGAACGAGACGGAGCGGGCGGTCCTCGCCCCGGGCTTCACCGAGGCGCAGATCGACGGTCTGTATCCGGGGTACCCCTTCGACCGGAACCCCGTCATCGTACCCAAGATCTCGACCGTGCCCGCCGTCGGGACGGCCCCCGACCTCCCCGCGGAGGGCGAGGGCGCTGAGGGCACGGAGGGCGAGCCCGAGGGCGACACGGCAGGCGACGCTTCGGGCGACACGGATGCCCCCACCGCCGCCATCGAGTGGACCCGGGCCGACACCGTCATCGACGCGGTGAGCGAGCTGGTCGGCGACGCCGGCGAGGGCATCGGCTCGAACTCGTGGGTCGTGTCGGGCAGCGTGACCGAGACCGGGATGCCGCTCCTCGCGAACGACCCGCACCTCGGCGCCTCGCTCCCGAGCGTCTGGCACCAGATCCAGCTGAAGTGCTCGACAGTCACCGAGGAATGCCCCTTCGACGTCGCCGGCTTCGGCTTCTCGGGCCTGCCGGGCGTCGTCATCGGCCACAACGCGCGCATCGCCTGGGGCTTCACGAACCTGACCACCGACGTCACCGACCTCTACCTCGAGAAGGTCGACGGCGACTCGTACTGGTACGACGGCGCGCTCGTGCCGCTCGAGACGCACACCGAGACGTTCAAGGTCGCCGGTGGCGAGGATGTCGAGCTCGAGGTGCGCTCCACGGCGAACGGCCCGATCGTCTCAGGCCTCACCGACGACTTCACCGCCATCGCCGAGAACCCCTACATCGGCACCGGCGGCACGGTCGTCGCTCCGACCGATGCACCGGCGGGCGACTATGCGGTGAGCCTGCGCTGGACCGCCCTGGAGCCCGGGACGACGGCATCCGCCATCTTCGCGCTCAACACCGCGCAGGACTTCGACGACTTCCGCGGCGCTGCCGCCCTGTTCGACGTGCCCGCGCAGAACCTCATCTACGCCGACGTGGACGGCAACATCGGGTACCAGACGCCCGGAAAGCTGCCGATCCGCGGTGCGGGCGACGGCTCGATGCCGCAGCCCGGCTGGGACTCGACGTACGCGTGGCAAGGCTTCATCCCGTTCGAAGAGCTCCCGGTGTCGTACAACCCCACCGAGGGCTACATCGTCACGGCCAACAACGCGATCGTCGCCGCCGACTACCGGTACGGCCTCACGACCGACTGGGACTACGGCTGGCGCGCCGCACGCATCGACGAGCTGATCCAGCGTGCGATCGCGAAGGGGCCGGTCACGGCCGACGACCTGAACGCCATCCAGGCCGACAACTATTCCTTCATCGGCATGCGTCTGACGGCGGCCTACTCCGAGATCACGACCGGCGACGACGAGACGGATGCCGCCCTCGACCTGCTGCAGGAATGGGATGCCCAGAACAGCGCCGACTCGGCAGCCGCCGCCTACGCGAACGTGCTGTGGGACACCCTGGTCGAGAACATCTTCGTCGACGGACGCGAGAACCCGGCGCCGCTGAGCGGCCAGGGCCGGCTGTTCCTCGTCGTGGACGCGCTGCTCGAGGACGACGCATCGCCGTGGTGGACCAACGAGGAACTGGGTGTATCGGGCATGGCCGACATGCTCAAGCGCTCGGCGATCGACGCGTACGAGCGGCTCGTCGACGAGCAGGGAGACAACCACTCGCGATGGAACTGGGGCTCGCTGCACGCGCTGCCCCTGACCAACGAGAGCTTCGGCGAGTCGGGCATCGCGCCGATCGAATGGCTCTTCAACCGCGGACCCTTCCCGGTCGGCGGCGGCTCGTCAGTGGTCAACGCGACCGGCTGGGACCTCGGGCAGGGCTTCGAGACCGTCACCGTGCCGTCGATGCGCATGATCGTCGACCTCTCGGACTTCGACGACTCGCGCTGGAACCAGCTCACCGGCCAGAGCGGCCACGCCTTCCACACGAACTACACCGACCAGGTCGAGTCATGGCAGAAGGCCGAGCTGACGCCGTGGGCGTTCTCGTCGAAAGCGGTCGACGCCGCCGCCACCGACACCCTGGTGCTGATGCCCTGACGCGCCTCGACGAGCCGCCCTTCCCCGCAGGGGTGCAGGACGTTTCGTCTCGCTCGTTCCTCGCTCGCTCAACGACCGAGGTAAAGGTCCCGGTCGTCGAGCGAACGACGCCCACGACCGAGGTAAAGGTCCCCGTCGTCGAGCGAGCGACGCCCACGACCGAGGGACAGGTCCCGGTCGTCGAGCGAACGACGCCCACGACCGAGGGAAAGGTCCCCGTCGTCGAGCGAGCGACGCGCACGACCGAGGGACAGGTCCCCGTCGTCGAGCGAGCGACGCCAACGACCGAGGGAGAGGTCCCGGTCGTTGAGGGAGCGAGCGCTAGCGAGCGAGACGAAACGCCTGAGCCCGCGGCGAGCGCGGGTGGATCGATCGCGAGGTGCGCCGCCGATCGAATCGGACCGCGATAGTAGGGTGCGGATTGCCACCGACGGCCAGGCTGGATGTCGAAGGAGGAACCGTGATCGCGATTCTCAACCGCATCGTCGAGGACGTCGAGGACCACCTCGCCGACGACATCGACATCGCCGGCCTGGCGGCGAGGCTCGGCACGACCGAGTACCACGTCCGTCGGATGTTCTCGTCGCTGGCCGGGATGCCCCTGTCGGAGTACATCCGGCGACGGCGCATGTCCGTCGCGGCGGCCGATGTCGTCGGCGGCGATGACCTGCTCGGAATCGCGGTCCGCTACGGCTACAGCTCCACCGAGGCATTCGGTCGAGCCTTCCGGGCGGTGCACGGCGTCGGCCCCGGCGACGTGCGCCGGGACGGCGGTCCCCTTCGTACGCAACCGCAGCTCAGGTTCCGCCTGACCGTAGAAGGGAACACACCTATGGACACCCGTATCGCCGACCTCCCCGACCTCCGGCTCGTCGGCCACGCCGCCCGCGTGCCGCTCATCCACGAGGGCGTCAACCCGCACATCCAGGCGCACATAGCCTCGATTCCCGCCGAGGAGCATCTCCGCCTCAAGACGCTGGGCAACGCCGAGCCGGCCGGTCTGCTGCAGGTGAGCGCCGACGTCGACCCGGACTACACCGAGGGCAGCCACCTGACCTATCTGCACGGCGTCGCCGTCAGCGAGGGGACCACCGTGCCCGACGATCTCGACGTGATAGAGGTGCCGGCCGGAAGCTGGGCGGTCTTCCGCACCTCCGGCCCGTACCCGGCGGCCCTGCAGTCCACCTGGGCCGCGACCGCCGCCGACTGGTTCCCGTCCAACCCGTGGCGGCTGCGACCGGGGCCCTCGATCGTGGCCATCCTCGAGCGCGCCGACGACTTCAGCACGGCGACCACGGAGCTCTGGCTGCCGGTCGAACGCGGCTAGCCGTTCGGGGACGCGGCGGTCGTACCCTGGGTGCGGATGGTGCTCGGCGGAGCACGCGGACTCGAGGAGGCGTCGAAGGTGGAGACCCGACCGGTGCTGAGACGGATGCCGACATGACCGCCGATCCCGATGCAGACGGGTCGACGCGGACGACGTGCGCCATCGTGGGAGGTGGCCCCGCCGGCCTCGTGCTCGGCCTCCTGCTCGCCCGGGCGGGAGTGAGGGTCACGGTGCTGGAGAAGCACGCCGACTTCCTCCGCGACTTCCGCGGCGACACGGTCCATCCGACCACGCTCGGCCTGCTCGACGACCTCGGTCTGTTCGACCGGTTCGACGCGCTGCCCCATTCGCGGATCAGCCGGGTCGTCCTTCCCGGGCCCGCGGGGCAAGACATGCAGATGGCCGACTTCTCGCGCCTGCGGGTGCGGCATCCGTATATCGCGATGGTGCCGCAATGGGACCTGCTCGACCTCATCGCGGATGCCGCCGCCGCCGAGCCGTCGTTCACCCTGCGCACCGAACACGAGGTGACCGGTGTCATCCGCAACGGCGATCGTGTGGTCGGCGTGGAGTACTCGTCACCGGAGGGTGACGGCCGGCTCCTCGCCGACCTCACGGTCGCGTGCGACGGCCGCTGGTCGGTCGTCCGTCGGTCCGTCGGCCTGCCGGCGCGGCAGCTCCGGGTCGGCTTCGATGTCTGGTGGTACCGCGTGAACACCGCGAAGCCGCTCGGCGAGTCCCTGCTGCCTCGCATCGGCAAGGGTCGCGTCGCCATCGCGATCCCCCGCAAGGGCTACGTGCAGGTCGCGGCCCTGGGGCACAAGGGCACCGACGCCGCCGTCCGTCGCCGAGGAGTCGACGTATTCCGGGCCGACACCGCGCAGCTCCTCCCCGAACTCGCCGGAGACGTCGGCGGCATCGCATCCATGGACGACGTCAAGCACCTCGACGTACGCCTCGATCGCCTGCGCCGCTGGCACGCGCCCGGTGTGCTCTGCATCGGCGACGCCGCACACGCGATGTCGCCCGTCGGCGGCGTCGGCATCAACCTCGCCGTGCAGGATGCCGTCGCCACGGCCCGCATCCTCGCGAACCCGCTGCGTCGCGGCACGTTCCGCGTGTCGGCTCGCGACGGCGAGCGCGTGCTCGCGCGGGTGCAGCGCCGGCGGACGCCGCCCACGGTCCTGATTCAGGCGCTGCAGCGCTTCATCCACGCCCGGCTCATCATGCCCGCGCTCAGCGGTGCGGGTGTCACGCCGCCGCGCCAGCTGATCCGCCTCCTCCGTCGCCTGCCCGGACTGACCGTCATCCCCGCGTTCATCATCGGCGTCGGCCCCCGGCCCGAGAAGGCGCCCACCTGGGCTCGCCGCCCCCGGACCACCCCGAGCTGACAGCGCCTCGGGTCCCTGGCCTCAGCTCCCGCCTCAGCCGCCGGCGGCGGGCGGAGTCTGCTTGGAATCCGCGAGCTCGTCGACGTGAAGCGCCGTGTGGTCGATCGTGCCGTTGCGGTACGCCTGACGCCCGACCATGTGCGCCGAGAGCGGCGCCGTCGCGAGCTGGATGAGCACGATCGGCACGAGGAACGCCACCACCGGCCACGATCGCAGCGACAGCGCGACCGCGAGACAGATGAGGATCAGCCCCAGCACCTGGGGCTTGGTCGCGGCGTGCAGGCGGGTCGGCACGTCGCGGAACCGCAGCAGTCCGATGGCGGCGGTGAGGCACAGCACGGCGCCGATGAGGATGAGGATCAGCGACGCGACGTTCAGCCCGGCGTCGAGGGCGGTCGCGGCATCCATCACTGTCCCTGATCCCTTCTCGCCACGAACCGCGCGATCGAGATCGACCCGAACACGCCGACGGCGGCGATGATCAGCAGCACCGGGAGCGTCCGCGTGTGCTGGTTGATGGCCATCTCGGCCCCGAGCACGCACATCACCTCGGTGAGGAGCACATCGGATGCCACGGCCCGGTCGAGGATCGACGGCCCGATCACGATCCGCCACAGCGTCAGGAGCGCCGCCACGCCGAAGACGACGTAGATCGCCAGCATCAGCACGTTCATCGCCCACTCCCCCCGCTCTTCAGGGTCCCTGAGCTTGTCGAAAGGCCCCGGGCTGCGGCATCCGCCCGAATGGCCCGCAGCTGCGCCCGCGAACCCACCGCACGGACGATGCGCGCCTCCCAGGAGTGAACGCTCGCACGCTGCTTCTCGACGTCGGCGTCGTCGCGCACGCCGACCACGTGCAGGTACACGATGCGGCGGTCCCGATCGGTCTCGACGATCAGCGAGCCGGGGATGAGGGATGCCGTCACGGCGGTGTGCGTCATGATCAGGTCGTCGTCGGTACGCAGCTGCACGGCGATGATCGCGGCGCCGGGCTGCCGGCGGAAGTCGAGCACCTGCCACGCCACCGTGAGCGAGCCGCGCACCACCGCCACGAGGAACTCGAGCACGAAGATGAAACCCCACCAGAGGTTCACACGACCCGAGAGCTCGACGGGCGGCAGGCGGAAGATGCGCGTCACGATGACCGCCGCGATCAGTCCGGTGAGGAAGGCGAGCCACGTGAACTGCCCCCACAGCAGCATCCAGAGCGCGATGAGCCAGACGAAGAACGGCAGCTGCCGCCACACGGTCAGTGTCGCGCGGTGCAGGCGGTTCCGGGGCAGGTCGGGGCTCACGGCGTCTTCTCCGTACCCTGCAGGTCGTCCTGCAGCTGCGTGAGCGACACCGGCTGCAGCAGCGACTCGCCGATGCGCGTGCACACGTCGTAGAGCGGTCCGGCGAAGACCGTGAGCGCGACCGTGATCGCGACCATGCCGGTCGTCGCCGCGGTCATGATCTTCGGGATGACGCGGCGCTCGGTCTCGACGCCGGCCGCCGGCGCCGAGCCGAGGTACGAGATGCGGGCCTCGGTCTCGGCCGAGTCGTCCTCTTCGCGCCAGAACGACAGGTTCCACGCGCGCATGAGGGCGTAGAGCGTCAGCAGGCTCGTGACGATGCCGCCCACCATCAGCACGATCATGATCGGCGTGCCGACCTGAGCGGCGGCATCGAAGAGCGCGAACTTGCCGATGAAGCCGGAGAACGGCGGCAGCCCGCCCAGGTTCACGGCGGGGATGAAGTAGAGCACGGCGATTACCGGCGCCGCCTTCATCAGCCCCTTCACGCGGAGGATCGACGTCGAGCCGGCGCGGCGCTCGACGAGTCCGACGGCGAGGAACAGGGTCGTCTGCACCACGATGTGGTGGATCATGTAGTAGATCGTCGCCCCGATAGCCGCCGGGGTCGCGACCGCGAGCCCGAAGATCATGTAGCCGATGTGGCTGACCAGGGTGAACGAGAGGATCCGCTTCAGCTCCGCCTGCGCGACGGCTCCGAGCACGCCGACGATCATGGTCGCGAGCGCCACCCACATGAGCAGCTGGTTCACGTCGTTGTACAGGAACAGCTCGGTCTCGGTGCGGATGATCGCGTAGACCCCGACCTTCGTCAGCAGGCCCGCGAACACGGCGGTCACCGGCGCCGGGGCGGTCGGGTACGAGTCGGGAAGCCAGAACGAGAGCGGGAACACCGCCGCCTTGATGCTGAAAGCCAGCAGCAGCATAAGGTGCAGGATCAGCTGCGTCTCCTGTGGCAGCTCGCCCATCCGCTCGGAGATCTGCACCATGTTCACGGTGCCCAGCGCCCCGTAGATCATCGCGATCGCCGCGAGGAACAGGATCGACGACACCAGCGACACCACGATGTACACGACGCCGGTGCGGATGCGGGACTCGGTCGAGCCGAGGGTGATCAGCACATAGGAGGCGACCAGCAGGATCTCGAACCCGACGTAGAGGTTGAAGAGGTCGCCCGCGATGAACGCGTTGAAGATGCCCGCACCCAGGATCAGGTATGACGGGTGGAAGATCGAGACCGGGGTGTCGTCGTCGCCGTCCGCCGCGCCCTGGCCGACCGAGAAGAGGAGGACGGCGAGGAGCACGATGCTGGACACGACGACGAGCAGCGCCGAGAGGCGGTCGACGTAGAGCACGATCCCGAAGGGGATGGGCCAGCCGCCGACCGAGACCGCGATCGGCTCGTCGCCCGCGTCGACGACGTACAGCAGGACCGCCGCGATCACGAGCACCGCGGTGAGGGTCACCACCGAGACGGCGACCTGCGTCTTGCGGTGGCGTCCGGCGATGAGGGCGATGGCGGCGCCGAGCAGCGGCAGCGTCACGAGCAGCGGAACGAGGGCGGGGGCGATCTGCGTCATGCGTCATCACCCCGCTCGCGCTCGTCGGTGCCACCGCGAGGGCCCTGCTCGGGGCGGTCGACCGGGGCGTCGTCGCGGAGCCCGGCGAAGTGGCGTGTGCCGAGGATGATGATCGGAGCGGTGTCGGTTCCCACGAAGTCGGTCGTGGCGTCGTCGTCCGTGTGCTCGATCTCGGTCTCCTCATCCATCGTGTCCTCGTCCTCGGGGCCGCGCTCGCGCACCTCGAGGTCGGCGACGTCGTCGACCACCGTGTCGGCCTGGCCGAGCTGCCACGAGCGGTAGATGAGGGCGAGCAGGAACGCCGAGACGGCGAACGTGATGACGATGGCGGTGAGCGTGAGGGCCTGCGGCAGCGGGTCCGACATCTCTTCGACGGATGCCGCGCCGAAGAACGGCGCGACACC
The DNA here is from genome assembly GCF_010634885.1 of Microbacterium sp. B35-04. Taxonomy (NCBI): domain Bacteria; kingdom Bacillati; phylum Actinomycetota; class Actinomycetes; order Micrococcales; family Microbacteriaceae; genus Microbacterium; species Microbacterium sp. B35-04. Next base: position 24,020 of record NZ_MWLP01000046.1, read on the forward strand.
CGGCTCCCCCATCACGATGAGCAGCAGCAGGTTCGCCGCGTTGCCGAGCAGCAGGAAACCGATGAGCACGCGGGTGAGACTGCGTTCGAGCATCGCGTACACGCCGCATGCGAACAGCACGGCCATCACGATGATGAGGATGAGCGAGACGTTCACGAGACGCTCACCCCCTGCTGCTCGCGGGCTTCCTGCGCCTGACGGTCGACCTCCGCGCCGAGGCTGCGCAGCACGTCGAGCACCAGACCGATCACGACGAGGTAGACGCCGACGTCGAAGATGGTCGAGGTCACGAACTCGACATGGCCCAATACCGGCAGCGTGGTCTCGAAGAAGACGCTCGACAGCGGCGGCAGCCCGAAGAACACCGGCACCACCGCGCAGGCGACCGCGATGGTCATGCCGGCGCCGAGCAGGCGTCCGGCGTCGGTGGGCGCCGCGGCGCCGAGCTCGTAGCGGCCGCCCGCGACGTACCGCATGACGAGAGCCATGCCCGCCACGAGGCCGCCCGCGAAGCCGCCGCCCGGCAGGTTGTGGCCGGCGAAGAGCAGGTACAGCGACACGATGATGATCGTGTGGAACAGGATCCGCACGATCACCTCGAGCATGATCGAGCGGTTCTCGGGCCGCACCCGCTGGCCGCCGACCAGCCACGCCATGCGCCCGCTGCCGCGCTCGTCGCCCCGCTGCTTGAGGCCGTCCGACGTCTCGACGAGCGGGCGGCGGGCCCGCGTCGCGCCCGAGGGCAGCGGCTGGATGAACCGCGACAGCGTGTCGGCCCGGTGGGTGACGAACACGAGAGATGCCACACCTGTCGCCGCCAGGATCAGCACCGACAGCTCGCCCATCGTGTCCCAGCCGCGCAGGTCGACGAGCGCGACGTTGACGACGTTCTTCCCGTGCCCGAGCTCGTAGGCCAGCTCGGGGAAGCGCTCCGAGATCGGCTTCTCGACCCGCGCCCCGGTGGCGACGATCGCGACGAGTGCCATGGTGACGCCGACGGCCGCACCGAGCACGGCGCGGGCGACGGGCCAGACCGAGGCGTTGTGCTCGCCCAGCCGCGAGGGGATCCGCCGCAGCACGAGCGCGAAGGCGACGAGCGTCACGGTCTCGACGAGGATCTGCGTGAGCGCGAGGTCGGGCGCGCCGCTCGTCGCGAAGAGGAGCACCATGCCGAGCCCCGTGACCGAGACGAGCACGACGCCGGTGTAGCGCTTGCGGGCCCGGATCGCGATGAGTCCGGCGGCGATCATGAGCGGTGCGACGAACAGCTGCGTCGGCGTATGGAAGGCGTCGAGCTGTGCGCGCCACTCGTTGCTCGCGATCAGCGCCGTGCCCTCGGCCGCGACGAAGACGACGAAGATCGTGCCGACGTACACGGGCAGCGAACCACGCTGGGTGAGGCTGGTCGTCAGGACCGAGAGGCGCGCGATCCCGCGGAGCGCGCCGTTGTAGGCCTCGGCGGCTGTGAAGGGCAGCAGCCGCTTGACGGGACGCCAGCCGCGGGTCGCCCAGAAGACGAGCACCCCCAGCGCGATGGAGGCCAGCGAGATCCACAGCGCCGCCTCGAAGCCGTGCCAGACGAGCAGATGCGCGGGGTGCTCGGGAGCCGTCACGCCGACGGTCGCGGCGGGGGCCTGATCGGCGTACGGGGTGAAGACCTTGTCGAGCCACGGGGCCGCGACACCGGCGACTGCGGTGAGGCCGGCCAGCACGATCGGCGCCACGAGGAACCCGATGGGCGGGTCGGGCCATTCCGTATCGGGCATACGGTCGCCGTCCGGCTTGCGCTTGGTCGCGAACGCGCCCCACACGAAACGGATGCCGTACCCCGCGGTGAGCACCGAGCCCAGCGCGATGCCGACGAGAGCCACGATGCCCCACACCGCGCCGCCGAGCGCCTCGTGCAGGAGCGCCGCAAGCGCACCCTCCTTGGCGACGAACCCGATGGTCGGGATGATGCCGACCATCGAGGCGACGGCGATGATCGAGAACGTGGTGAGCACCGGCGCCTGGCGTCCGACACCCGACAGCTCGGTCAGGTCGCGGGTGGAGAGCTGGCGGTCGATGACGCCGACCACGAGGAACAGCGCCGACTTGAAGAGCGCATGACTGAGCAGGAGCGCCAGACCTGCGAGGGCGGCATCCCTGATCCCGTACCCGAGCACCACGGTCAGCATGCCGAGCTGACTCACCGTGCCGAACGCGAGCACGCGCTTGAGGTCGGTCTCGCGGAGTGCCTGGAAGCCGCCGAGCAGCATCGTGAAGACGCCGAGCCCCACCACGATCGGTCGCCAGGTGGGGGCGATCGCGAAGACCGGGGCGAGGCGGGCGATGAGGTAGATGCCCGCCTTCACCATGGCGGCCGCGTGCAGGTAGGCGCTCACCGGTGTCGGCGCGGCCATGGCGCCGGGCAGCCAGAAATGGAACGGGAAGATCGCCGACTTACTCAAGGCGCCGACGAGGATCAGCACGAGAGCGGCGTCGACGACCGGACCGGTGGGCGCCTCGGCCAGGATCGTCGAGATGCTCGATGTGCCCGCATCGACCACGAGCAGCACCACGCCGATCAGCATGACGAGTCCGCCGAGCGTGGTGACGAGGAGCGCCTGCAGCGCCGCACGACGGCTCGCCGCGCGCTTGTTGTAGTACCCGATGAGCAGGTACGACAGCACGCTGGTGACCTCCCAGAACATCACGAGCACGACGAGGTCGTCGGTGAGGACGAGCCCGTACATCGCGCCGGCGAAGGCGAGGAGCACCGCGGCGAACTGGCCGAGGTTCTCGGTCTTGCCGCGGAAGTACCAGCGGCAGTAGATCATCACGAGCGCCCCGACGCCGGTGACCACCAGCGTCATGAGCCACGAGAGCGTGTCCATGCGCATCGACAGGTCGATGCCGAGCGGCGGGATCCAGGCGTATGTCTCGAACGGAATGTCCCCCGCGACGATGCGCGGCGTGAGTACGGCTGCATGCACGAAGCCTGCGATCGGAAGGACCGCGGCGACGTAGAACGCTCGAGCGCCGATGCGGGCCACGAGCCAGGGCAGCAGGATCGGGACGACCGCGAACGCGCCGAGCATGAGGAGCATTCAGGCCTCCTCGTGGTCGTCGGCCTGCGTCTGTCGAAGGTGGACAGCACAAAGCCCAGGCGATCGGGGTGTCGGAACCATCCTACCCGGCGCATTCCGGGGCTTGACCGCCGCGGCATACATCCGTCGCGCGTGCGGCACGTCGGCGTGCCGCTGCATCCTCGTTTGAGGAGATACGCCGAGATGAGGGCCGTCGTCCGGCGCGTTGCTCCTCACCTCGGCTCCATTCCTCAGTTGAGGACGGGGAGGGATGCCGCGCCGCTCGGTCTGCGGTCGACCCGCGTGGCAGAGTGAGGCGGTGGCCGACAACACCGTGCCCGATGCGCGGGAAGTGCGCGGGCTGCCTGGCTGGGCGCGCGAGCTGCTCGGCGTCGCGGTGGCGGTCGCGGTCGCCATCGCGGTGGTGGCTGTGGTGGCGGCATCCGCTCGCTCGGAACTGCTGTTCCGCGACGCCGACTCGCTCGTCACCACGCTGGTGATCCACTCGCTCGCCGCCGTGCAGCCGCAGGACTGGGCCATGTCGTCGGTGCTGTTCCTGCCCGAGATCGCGATGCTCCGGCTGCTGTCGCTGCTCGGGCTCGGCACGAACGGCACGCTCGCCCTCGCCGGCGTCGTCAACGTGGTGGCGCTCTACGGCGCGCTGCGCGTCGCGGCCGGCTCGGTCGCCCGAGCACGCGCGCCGATCGCCGGCGCCCTCACCGGGCTCGGCGGCTTCGCCCTCTTCGCCGCGTCGGAGTCGTCGCCGTCGCGCGATGCGCTCGAGCTCGCCTCTCTCCTCACGACCACGACGTACTACAGCGCGACCGTGATCGGTGCGGTGCTGGCGATCGGCCTCGTCCGGCGCGCCCTCGACCGCGGCACGTCCGCGCGGGCACCGCGGGCTTCGGGTGTCACGACACGCGGCAGCGCCACGGCCGAAGCCACGCAGCGCGACCCCCGAACCTCGCACACCGCCGCCGACCCCGCTTCGGGTGTCACGACACGCGGCAACCCCGCGGCCGAAGCCACGCAGCGCGACCCCCGAACGTCGAGGCGAGTGCCGTGGGCAGCGGTGGGGGGCATCGCGGCGGTGGCTGCGGCATCCGTGCTCACCAACCCGCTGTTCGCGGCGTGGGTGACGGTGCCGGTGGCGCTCGTGCTCGGCGTCGTCGCCGTGCGGGAGCGTGTGGCGCTGTGGCTGGCCGGTGCCCTCATCGCCGGCTCCCTCGTCGGGTACGTCGGACGGATGCCGCTGGACCTCGTGCTCGGACAGACGCAGCTCATCGCGAACACCGGCGCCGGCTACATCGATCCGGCGCAGTGGCTCGCGTCACTCCAGTACTACGGGGCGCTGCTCGCGGAACGGTGGAGCGCGACGTGGGGGGCGGCATCCGTCGTCGCCGTCGTGGTGCTGTGGAGCTGGAGCGTCGCCGCAACCATCCTGCTCGCGCGACGGCGCGATGGAGCCGATGCCGCCGGAGGCTCCGCTCGACCCACCGACGGCGAGCGGCGTGCGGTGGGCGCCGCCTTCGTGGCGGCGTGCGGCTGGGTCGTGCCGCTGCTCGTCGTGGTGGGGGCCATCGCGCTCGGCACCCACGCGGCGCGCTATCTGCAGCCCGTGGTGTTCGCGCCGCTCCTCGGGCTCGTCGTGCTGCCGGAGCTCCTGTGGCGCCCCGCACCGGATGCTGTCGCGTCGTCGACGACACCGGAGCCGACCCGAGCCCGTCGTGCGGGCGGATGGGGAGCTGTGCTGGCTGCCGGCGCCGCGGCGGTCGCACTCGTGGCCGCCGTCGGCATCGGAGTGCCACGCATCTCCGCCGCCGCGCACGCACCCGACACCGACCTGGCGTGCGTCGTGGACTGGACCGAGCAGTCGGGGCGCACGGGCGCCGGCCAGTTCTGGACGATCCGCCTCCCCAAGACCCACCTCGCCGACCCGCGTGCGCTGGTGCAGGTCGACCACCGGCTACGCGGCTACGCCTGGCTCGTGAACCGCGACGACTTCGCCGTCGGGGAGGTGTCGTTCCTGGTGACCGACGCGCAGTCCCCGCCCTTCGAGCTGCCCGGCGGCGCCTCGATCCAGGATGCCGAACTCATCTCCTGCGGCCGCTACACGATCGCCGACTTCGGGTCGTCGACGCTGCGGCTCGGCCCTCAGCGCTCCTAGGCCTCCAGCCACGCCGATCGCGCCCAGCCCGCTCGTTGAGCGAGGGAACGCCGGCGACCGAGCCGAAACGCCCGAGCCTCGCTGCTGCGCCGGGTGCAGAGCGTTTCGTCTCGTTCGTCCCTCGCTCGCTCAACGACCGAGCGGCTCGTTCCCGTACGGCGGGTCAGCGCCCGGGAGCGACCGGACCCGTGGTGTTGCCCTCGCGGAACGTGCAGGTGAAGCGGATCGAGGCAGCTGGGGCGCCCTCGAGCATCGCGGCGACCGCCTCCCCCGCGGCGCGGCCCTTGTCGGTCGCCGGCTGCACGAGGGTCGTGAGCTCGTAAGGGGCGAGGCCGTCGACGACGATGCCGTCGAAGCCGGTGACGCTCACATCCTCGGGCACCCGCAGGCCCGCCTCCTCGGCCGCGCGGATCACGCCGGCGGCGAGCAGATCGCTCTGCGCGATGACGGCGGTGGGCCGGCGCTCCGGGTCGGCGAAGATCTCGCGGCCGGCCGCGTGCCCCTCGTCGATGAAGCTGCCGGCGGCCGCGTAGGTCGAGGCATCCGGGAAGACGTCCAGAGCACCGGCGAGCCGCTCACGCGTGACGTCCACCGCGATCGCCGCGCCGTCGTCGATCCAGCCGCGCTCCCACCCCGCACGCACCGGCAGCGCGACGACGGCGACCTCGCGGTGCCCGAGGGCCCGCAGGTGACTGGCCGCCTGGCGCTGCGCCTCGCGGTTGTCGAGGCCGATGCGAGGAACACCTTCGCCGGCATCGCCCTCGATGACGACGACCGGGATGCCGCGCGCCTTGACCATCTCGAGTGACTCGCGCAGCAGCCCGCTGCAGCCGATGAGCACGGCCGCGTCGAGGGGCGCAGTCGTGAGCGAGGGCCCGACACCGGTCGGCTCGTGGTCGCGGAGCAGGAGGAGCCCGGCGCCGATCGGCGTGACGGCGTCGGCGAGGCCGTCCATCATCAGCGTCTTCACGGGGTCGAGGAACGCCGTGCGCAGATGCTCCTCGAAGACCACGCCGACGATGCCCGAGCGCCCGCGACGCAGTGACGCGGCTCGGGGATCCGGACCGGTGTAGCCGAGGCCGGCTGCCGCGTCGAGCACGCGGCGCCGGGTCGCATCCGACACGGGCGTCTTGCCGCTGAACACCACGGAAGCGGTCGACGGTGAGACGCCTGCCTCACGGGCGACGTCCGAGATCGTGGCACGGCGGGTGCCGGAGTCCTGACGGCTCATGTCGTGATGATCGTAGCCCGTCGCGAGCCACGCCGAGCTACCCGTGCGAAGCGTGGTCGAATCGATTCGGTAAAGTGTCCGGATGGACACCGTGCTCACCCGGACGCAGCTGGTCGGCTGGCGCACCGCGATCTTCACGATCTTCTTCGTGACCGGCCTGGGCTTCGCGTCGTGGGCATCGCGGCTGCCCGCAGTGAAGAACGACCTCGGCATCACCGATCTGGAGATCGGCGTGCTGCTGTTCGTCTCGGGCGCCGCGTCCATCGTCGGGCTGTCGCTCGCGAACGTCATCGTCGTGCGGTGGGGGGCCCGGCGCGGCATGATCGCGACGATCATCGCCTTCTCGCTCGGCGTGATCGTCGTCGGCCTGGGCGTGCAGGTCTTCCAGTCGTATGCGATCACGGCCGTGGGACTGGGCCTCATGGGCATCGGCATGAGCGCCACCGACGTCATGATGAACGTCGAGGCGGCGGCCGTCGAGCAGGCCTTCGAGCGCACGCTCATGCCGCTCTTCCATGCGTTCTTCAGCATCGGCACCGTGGTGGGCGCGGGGATCGGCGTGGCGATGGCCGCGTGGAACATCGGCGTCGGGTGGCACCTCTGGGGCATCGGGGTGCTGGTGCTCGCCGCCGGGCTGCTGTCGCTGCGGGCGGTGCCGTCGCGCGAGATCGTCCACGACGATCCGGCGACCACGACGACCCGCCGGGAGCGATTCGCCGAGGTGCTCTCCGTCTGGCGCGACCCCCGCACCTACGCGATCGGCGCGATCATGCTCGGCATGGCGTTCGCCGAGGGCAGCGCCAACGACTGGCTCGCGATCGCGGTGGTGGACGGACACGGCCAGACCGAGGCCGTCGGCGCCGTCGCGCTCACCGTCTTCTCGGTGGCGATGACCGTCTTCCGCATCCTCGGCGGGCCTCTCGTCGACCGCATCGGCCGGGTGTGGACGCTGCGGATCCTCGCCGTCATGGCCGTGATCGGCCTCGTGATGTTCATCCTCGCGCCGTCGCTCCCGATCGCCTTCATCGGCGTCGCGCTCTGGGGTGCGGGTGCCTCCCTGGGCTTCCCGCTCGGCATGTCGGCAGCGGCCGACGACCCGGCCAAGGCCGCGGCATCCGTCTCTGCCGCCGCCACGATCGGCTACCTGGCGTTCCTCTGCGGCCCGCCGATCCTCGGCTGGATCAGTCACGAGATCGGCATCCTCCCGACCCTCTGGATCATCGTCGGCCTCATCGTCATGTCGGGCCTCGCGTCGGGCGCGGCCAAGCCGATCGCCGGTTCGAAGGTCGGCGCCGGTCACGTCTGATCCCGGCCGGCGCACCGCCCGGCCGGGCATCCCGAGCCGGACCGCGCGGCCAGCGGCGTGCCTGGCCCTCTGATCTCCGCGCGCCCGAGTTCACCCGCGGGGGTGAGGCCGACTTCGCCGTCGCGTGCCAGCATGGGTGGATGCCGCCGGCCACGGACCGCGTCCCGCACCGCTCCGCCGACGCGGGCCTGATCGCAGCGATCGTCGCCCTCATCGTGCTGCTGCCGGTCAGCCTCGCCGCGGCGGCGACCGCGCCGCCACCGTTGGACCCGATGACGGTGGGGCTGCTGTGGTCGTGCTTCGTGGCGCTGCACGCGGCCTCGCTGGTCGCGGTGCGTTTCCCCGTCGGTGCGTTCGTGGCCGCGAGCACGGTGATGCTCGTCCTCGTGCTCGCTCCGGCCGCTCGCGATGCGGCCGGCCCGCTCTACCCGTCCTCGGTCGCATACCTCCTGTGTCTCGGCCAGGTCGCGGTGCATCGGCCGGCGCGCTTATCGGTCCCGGCGCTGGCTACGGGGATCATCGGCGCCGGTGCGATCGCCGTGCTCGAGCCGGCGTTGGAAGCGGGCGACAGCGACACCGATACGGCCCTGCTCCGGTTCGGCGTCTTCCTCGGTCTCGCCGCCGCCGTCACCGCCGCGTGGGCGATCGGGCTCCTGCTGAGGGTGCGCGCCGCGCGCCTCGAGGAGCAGACTCGCGCGCGCGTGGAGCGGGCGCTCGCCGACGAGCGCATGCGGATCAGCGGGGAGCTGCACAACGTCGTCGCGCACGCGATGACAGTGATGATCGCGCAGTCCGAGGCCGCGCGCCTCATGATGCCGACGCGCCCCGCCGACAGTGCGCGGGCGCTCGAGGTCGTGGCGCGCACCGGCCGTGACGCGCTGCGCGGCATGCGCACCATCGTGGCAGTGGACGGTCGGGCGCCACTCGCTCCCCTGCCGACACCGGAGGCCCTGGACGAGCTGGTCACGGCTGTACGCAGCCCCTCATGCGACGTGGTCCTCACCGAGTCCGGTGACCGGCGAGAGCTGTCGGCGCCGGTGGCGCTGGCGCTCCACAACGTGGTGCGCGAGGCGATCACCAACGCGGTGCGGCACACGATCGCGCCGATACGGATCGACGTGTCGCTCGCGTGGGGCGAACCGCTCGTCGTCGAAGTCGTCGACGACGGCGGCGCCGGACCGGCGGCGTCGGACCTGGGCGGCGGCACGGGACTGGTCGGACTCGCCGAGCGGGTGCGGCTGGCCGGTGGGGCGTTCCACGCCGGACCGCGGATGCCGCGGGGTTGGGCCGTCCGGGCGCAGCTGCCGGTCGGTGTGGAGCCAGCCGATCCGGCCGACGGCGAGGTCGGGCGATGACCCTGCGGGTGCTGCTGGTGGACGATCAGGCGCTGTTCCGCGAGGCGGTGGCCGTCATGCTGAGCTACGACCGGCGGATCGGTGAGGTCGCGACGGCGGCGTCAGCCCGGGAGGCGATCGCGCACGTGCGCGCCCATGCCGTCGACGTCGTGCTCATGGACATCCGCATGCCCGGGGTGGACGGGATCGAGGCGACCCGCGAGGTGCTGCGGCTGCGTCCCTCCACGCGCGTGCTGATGCTCACGACCTTCGACCTCGACGCGTACGTGGTGGGCGCGATCCGCGCCGGCGCCAGCGGTTTCCTGACCAAGGACGCGACCCCCGAGCGGCTGGGCGACGCCGTGGCGGCGGTCGCCGCCGGCGACGCCGCGATGTCGCCCGCGGCGACCTCCGCCCTGCTCGGCTTCGTGCGCGAAGGCGTCGCGGCGCCCGATCCGGCGGCGGCCCTGTCGCAACTCAGCGCTCGCGAGCAGGAGGTCGCACGGGCGCTCGCGTCTGGCGCGTCGAACGAGGCGATCGCACGCGCCCTGTTCCTGTCCGAGAACACCGTGAAGACGCACGTGAAGTCGGTGCTCGCGAAGCTCGGCCTCCCCGATCGCGTGCACGTCGTCATCTGGGCGTACGAGAACGGCGTGCTGCGGCCGCGCGGCTGAATCACCCGCACGGGCGAGGGCAGACCGCCCACAGGGGCGAGGCGCGGCGGGCACCGGCCTCCATACCGTGTGAGGCATGAACCCTCTCACACGTTTGGTCCTGCTGCTCGTGGCCGCTGCCGGGGGTCTGGTCGTGGCGCTGCTCGGCGCCCTCCAGCTGCTCGCGCCGGGTGTCGTCGCCGACGGGGTCCCGCCCAGCCTGCTGGCCGCGTGGATCGGAATGCCGGCAGCCGGCGCCGTCGCGATCGCGGCGGGGCTCGCCGCCCTCGCCGTCGCCGCGGTCGCGCTTCGGGAACGGCGGTCGGTGACCTCCCGTCGGATGCGCACGATGCTCACGCTCATGGCCCTCGTCGTCGCACTCGTCGTGTCGACGCTGACGCCGGGGGGCACCATCCCCGTCGCCGGGTACTCGTTCGTTCTCGTCTTGGCCGCGGGAGTCGTCGCCACTCTGGTTCTCCTGGTGATCCGACGGCCGGTCGTAGGACTCGTCGTCGTCGCGGCCGTCGCGGGCGGCGTCGTGCTGGTGTCGCTGCGCCTGCCGACCGGGCTGTTCGCACAGATGGTGGTCGGCGGGCTGGCCCCGCGCATGCCGTTCCTCATGATCGCCCTGGCGCACCTGGTCACCGCCGGCGCCCTGGTCGCATGGACCGTCGGCGCTCCGCCGACCGCGGGCCGGTTCGACGCGTGGGCCCTCCGCCACCGCCGGCCGGTCACGGTGGCCGCCGCACTGTGCGCACTCCCGTACGTGGCGCTGCGCGCGTCGTGGCTCACGCCGTGGCCGCTTTTCGGGCCGGCCGATGTCGCCGAGCACCCCGACGTCCTCCTGACAGGACTGCTGCTCGGCTGCGCGATGCTGACCGGCGGCCTGCTGACGCTTCTCCTCGCCCTCCCCTGGGCGGATCGCTTCCCGCGCTGGCTCGGCTTGGTCGGCGGACGCGCCGTGCCCGTCGCGCTGGCCGTGATCCCCGCGAGCGTGGTCGGCGTACTGTTCACGGCCGGCGGCATCGAGCTCGTCGTCGCGACCGCCGGTTCGCTCGGGGTGCTCGAGGTGACGCTCGTCTTCCCGTTCTGGCTGTGGGGCCCGCTCCTCGTGCAGGCGACCCGCGGGTACGCGCTGCACCGCGCCGCCTCTGCCGACACCACCGCAGCCCCGAGCGAGCGGATGCCGCGGCCGCCGGCATCCACGATCTCCGAGGCCGCCTGACCGAGCACCGCCGCCCTGCCCAAGCCTGGACCGTCGCGGCCCGGGCTAGGCTCGTCGGGTGCGTCTCGTCATCGCCCGGTGCTCCGTGGACTACACGGGCCGGCTCAATGCCCATCTGCCGCTCGCGACCCGCCTGCTGGTGCACAAGGGCGACGGCTCGCTGCTGGTGCACTCCGACGGCGGCTCGTACAAGCCGCTGAACTGGATGAGCCCGCCGTGCCGGTTGGACGTGGAGATTCCGGATGCCGACTCCGCCGCGGCCGGAGTGCTCGAGCACTGGCGGGTCACGCACGCGAAGACCGGCGACGCACTGCTCGTGCGCATCTACGAGGTGCTGCACGACACGTCGCATGAGCTCGGCATCGACCCCGGCCTGCAGAAGGACGGCGTCGAGGCCGATCTGCAGCGCCTGCTCGCCGAGCAGGTCGACGTCATCGGCGACGGCCTGACTCTCGTGCGGCGGGAGTTCCCCACGGCGATCGGCCCCGTCGACCTCCTGCTCCGCGACCCCGAGGGCGGCACGATCGCCGTCGAGGTCAAGCGCCGCGGCGACATCGACGGCGTCGAGCAGCTGACCCGCTACCTCGAGCTGCTCGGCCGCGACCCGCACCTGGCGCCGGTGACCGGGGTCTTCGCGGCGCAGGAGATCAAGCCTCAGGCCAAGGTGCTGGCCGCGGACCGCGGCATCCGCTGCGTCACCCTCGACTACGAGGGCATGAAGGGCATCGAGTCCGGCGCCCCGCGCCTCTTCTGACCGTCGCCCGCCCTGCACCCCACCGCGTGACAGCGGCGAGGGGTTGTGTCATGTCGTCAGGAAAGTACATACTGTCGCATAGACAGTTCTTGTCCTGACGAACGGATGCCGCGCAATGACGCTCGACGACTTCCGGCGCGCGATCGCCGAACCCGCCATCGACTTCCGCCCCGAGCTGCGGTGGTGGCTCGCGGAAGGGCTCCACAGCGATGCGACGCTGCGGCGGGAGATCGAGGACGCGCACCGCCTCGGCTTCGGCGGCATGGAGTTCCTCGCGATGGATGAGGGCGCGATCGACCACGCGCGCTACGGCTGGGGCTCGGAGGAGTGGGTGCACGACTCGCAGATCGTGGTCGAGGAGACCACGCGCCGCGGCATGTCGGTGAGCTTCACGTCGGGCACGAACTGGTCCAACGCGAACCTCCCGACGATCGACCCCGACCAGCAGGCTGCCGCGCAGGAGCTCGACGTCGTGCACGAGACGCTCTCAGCCCGTCAGGCGCGCAGCGGGCCGCTCCCGCGGATCGACCTCGAGGCTCCGATCGCCGAGACGACGCTGCCTGGCCATCGCGGCACCATCACGCAGCAGCACCTCGTCGCCGTGGTGGCGGCGCGCGTCGCGGGCGACGGGCTGCTGGATGCGGCATCCGTCATCGATCTCACCGCGGAGGTCGACGGTGAGGCTCTGGAGTGGACCGCGCCAGGTGGCGAAGGCGAATGGCGCCTGTTCGCCTACTGGATGCACGGCACGGGACAGACCGCCTCACCCTCCGCCAGTGTCAACTACACCGTCAACTACCTCGACCGCGACGGCGTGGACGCCGTCATCGCCTACTGGGATGACGTGGTGCTGACGCCCGCCCTGCGAGCCGAAGTCGCCCGCAACCCGCGCGCGCAGATGTACATGGACTCGCTCGAGCTCTCGACCTTCGGCGCCGGCGGCATGTTCTGGGGCTTCACCGTCGCCGATGAGTTCCGCGCCCGGCGCGGCTACGACATCGCGTCGTGGCTGCCGTTCCTCACCCGCGACGCCCCCTTCATGGCAGTCTCGACCGTCTACCACCACGAGCCCGCCGACGAGGCCGACCGCGTCACCGTCGACAAGGTGCGGTTCGACTACGTGCGCACCCTCACCGACCTCTACATCGAGAACATGCTGCGCCCGTTCGCGGCGTTCCTGCACGAGGTCGGCATGACGCTGCGCGCCGAGATCAGCTACGGCCTGCCGTTCGAGCTGACCCGCCCCGGTCCCGAGGTCGACGGCATCGAGACCGAGTCCCTCGAATTCGGGGCGCAGATCGACGCGTACCGGCTGATGGCGGGCCCCGCGCATCTGTTCGGTAAGCAGTACTCGTCCGAGACCGGCGCGACGACGCGCAACCACATGCTCGACCACCGCTTCTACGACCAGATCATCGCGACGCAGCTGGCGGCGGGCATCACCAAGACCGTCCTGCACGGCTGGGCGAGTCCCGCCGGCGCCGAGGGCGTGACGGAGTGGCCGGGCCACGAGGGCATGTGGCCGATGTTCTCCGAGCGGTTCGACACCCGCCAGCCGGGATCGGAGTTCTACCCGCTGTGGACCGCCGCGATCGGGCGCCTGCAGTACGCACTGCGGCGCGGCCGGCCGCGCATCGACGTCGGCATCCTCCGCACCGACCACTTCACCGACAACCTCATCGGAATGGCGCTGATCGGCCCGAACGGCGAGCGCATCCCCGACGAGGTCGCCTACGGCACGATGTGGATGCGCGACCGCGAGAACCACTGGTGGCAGGACCTCGGCATGCAGGACGCGGGCATCACCTACGAGTTCTTCGACGGCTCGCTGCTCCTGCGAGACGACGTCTCGTTCGACGGTGACGAGGTGCAGCCCGGCGGCCCGGGCTACCGCGCGCTCGTCGTCTACCAGAGCACCCTCGACGCCGATGTCGCCGCGCACCTCCTCACCTGGGCGCGCCGCGGTCTGCGGCTCGTGATCGTCGACGGCGCCCGCGAGCTCGAGTCGCTCATGGCCGGACGCCACCGCACGCACGAGCTCGCGGCATCCGCCACCCCCGGTCTCGACGGGCGGGACGACGAGCTCGCCGCGATCATGGCGGAACTGCGACGGATGCCGGGGGTCCGCGTCACGGCACCCTCCGGCGTCGTCGCGGCCCTCGACGACCTGGGCGCCGGGGGCCGGGCGCGGTTCGTCGATGACGACCCCCACGTGCTCACCCACCTGCGCCAGGACGGCGACCTCACGGTGCTGTACGCGTACCACTTCCTCTACGAGACCGCGGAGCCGACGACGGTCGGGATCACGCTGGAGGGCACCGGCTCCACGCACCGGCTCGACGTGTGGACGGGCGAGCTGCGCCCCCACCGCGGCGCGCGCCGCGACGGCCACCGCACGGTCGTCGAGCTCACGCTCGCGCCGGGAGAGGTGGCCGTCGTCGTCCTCGACAGGGCGTCGGATGCCCTGGACTCCGCCCCGCCGGCGACCACCGAGGTCGCCCGCGCCGAGCGGTGGCGCCTGATCGTCGAGAGCTGGGACGCCGGCGAGCCCGAGGTGCTGACGGAAGACCGCGGCCTCGGCTACGTCTCGCGCGAGGTCCGCCCGACCACCGCCGTCACGCGCCTCGACCCCGGCGAGACCGAACTCGCGCCCTGGTCCGAGATCCCCGCGGTCGGCCCCGACGTCTCGGGTGTCGGCGAGTACACCACGACGATCTTCGTTCCCGACGTGGAGACCGGCGTGCGCTACGTCCTCGACCTCGGCTCGACGTGCGGGGGCCTGGGCTCGGTGCGCGTCGGCGACGGCCTGGCGCGGGGATTCGACACCGCGCACCCGGTCATCGACGTGAGCGGCGACATCCGTCCGGGCGAGAACGCTGTCACCGTGCGCGTCGGCAGCTCACTCAACAACCGCCTCCGCGCCCGCGGATACTATGAGCGCGTCCCCGACATCGGGGTGCAGCTCACCGGGGAAGAACGCACGCAGAACGCGGTCGTGCGCGAGTACGGCCTCGTCGGACCGGTGCTGCTGCTGCGCGAGGACTGATCCCGGCGCCGCCCACCCGGGTGGCCCGGCACCGAGAGGAACGAGGAACGATGGCCCGAGGTGACGTTGACCCGGGCGCCTCCGCCGACCTGAGTCCCGTCATCGGCGCCGACCCGCTCGACCTGCGTCTGTCGCTCGCGTCGATCGTGCACTGGGCCGACAGCACGGCCGTCCGCCGCGACGTGATGACGAAGGTCGCGTTCCCGATCGACGACATGGGCATGTTCCTGGTCGTCAATCAGCTCTCGTACAACGGCGCGATGCGCCCCGTCGAGCTCTCGCTCGCATTGGGCATGACGCCGACCAACATGAGCAAGATCGTCGGGCGGCTCGTGCAGGCCGGCCTCACGGTGCGCGTCGCCGCTCCCGACGACGACCGCGGTGTGCTGGTGGCGCTGAC
The DNA here is from genome assembly GCF_010634885.1 of Microbacterium sp. B35-04. Taxonomy (NCBI): domain Bacteria; kingdom Bacillati; phylum Actinomycetota; class Actinomycetes; order Micrococcales; family Microbacteriaceae; genus Microbacterium; species Microbacterium sp. B35-04. The sequence goes on from NZ_MWLP01000046.1 coordinate 39,204, forward strand.
CGACGAGGGGCGCCGCATCGGCGAGCGCATCATGGCGACGGCCGAGACGAACATGGAGGCCCTCCTGGCCGACTGGTCGCCCGCCGAGCTGGATGATCTCCGGCGCATGATGGCGCGGCTCGCGCGCGTGCACCGGCGGGACCGCTGAGACCTCTCCACGGGAGCCGGCGCGGAGCGGCGGTCGCCTGGCGAATAGGCTGGTGGCATGCCGAGACGATCGCCGTGGACCTGTGTGCTGTGGGACGTGGACGGAACGATCGTCGACGCGTCCGAAGGCATCCTCCGCCGCCTCACGATCGCTCTCGAGCACTTCGGCAGGCGCCCGCCGACCCGCGCCGAGCTCGTGCACTGGATCGGACCGCCGATGTACGACTCGTTCCAGGTCAACGTCGGCATGACGCCCGAGCAGGCGACCGAGGCCGTCGCCTTCTACCGCGGCCTCAACAAGATCGACGGCTACTCGACGGGTGCCAAGCTCTTCCCCGGCATGGGTGAGCTGATCACGGATGTCGCAGCCGCGGGCATCCCGCAGGCCACCGCCAGCTCGAAGCCCGAGGTGCAGGTCGTCGCCCTCATGGACCACTTCGACCTCTCGATGTCGCTCACCGCCATCGTCGGCGCCACGCAGGACGAGAAGACCCTCAGCGCCAAGGCCGACATCGTCGCCGAGGCGCTGCGCCGGCTCGCCGCGGCGGGGGTCGACACCAGCCGTCCGGTGCTCGTGGGCGACCGGCACCACGATGTCGAGGGCGGGGCCGCCCACGGCGTGCCGGTGATCTTCGTGCGATGGGGCTTCAGCTGGCCGCACGAGTCCGAGGGTGCGCAGGCCGCCGTCGACGACGTCGATCAGCTTCGCGCACTGCTGCTGTTCGGCGAGACCGCGCGGGAGACCGCCGACGACGCCGTCGTGGGCGCCGATGGCTGAGCTCTCCACCGCGATCGTCGGGTGGCTCGTGCCGGCCCTGGTCGTGTTCGGCGTGACGGCGATCGCCGTCGCCGTCCTGGTGTGGGCGGTGCGGCGGGCACGGCGCTCGCCTCGCGCCCGCGCTGCGGCCGAGCAGACCCGGGCGAAGGCCGGTGCCACCCTCGTGCGGCTCGACGACGAGGTCGGCGAGCTCGACCTCGAGGTCGCGCTCTCGGGAGCGCTCTACGGCGGGGATGCGCCGTCGTCGCTCCGGCGGGCGCGCCTCACCGCGCAGCACGTCCGCGACGACGCGTTCGAGGATTACCGCGCGATCAGCGACCCCGCCGTCGCCCCCGCCGAGGTGCGCCGCGTCTCGGCACGCATCGACAAGCGTGCCGGCGAAGCCCTCGCCACGGTGGCCGCCGCGCGCCGGGAGCACGGCGCGTGGGTCACCGCGCATGTGTCGGCCGCGGGCCAGATCGATGCGACCCGCCGCCGACTGGCCGAGCTGCGTGCGTCGATGGGCGACCCGGCCGCGCTGGTCGCAGAGCTGTCGTCGCGCTTCGCCGAGGAGGAATGGCACACCGCCTCGCGTTCCGCGCATGCGGCCCTGTCGCAGGTCGCCGTCGCCGAGCGGCACCTCGACGCCGCCGCCGCGCGCGCCGCCGACGCCTCGCTGAGTGCGCTGCCCGATCTCGCCGCCGCCGAACGGGCGCTCCGCCAGGCCGAAGCCGACGCGCGCAACCTCGAAGAGACGCACCGCCTCGTCCTGCAGGCGGCGCAGGCCGCTCCCGGCGAGATCGCGGCGGC
>NZ_MWLP01000047.1:0-39962 GCF_010634885.1 Microbacterium sp. B35-04
GGGGTGAGGTGCATAGCGGTCGTTGAGCGAGGGAGCGCGAGCGACCGAGACGAAACGCGTCGGGCCGGCCGGCGGCGCCCGGCGCGGGGCGTTTCGTCTCGCTCGTTCCTCGCTCGCTCAACGACCGGGCCACTGATTCGACCCGTGACTTCACAGCCGTCATGGGCCGGGTCCGGCGCGTTTCGTCTCGCTCGTTCCTCGCTCGCTCAACGACCGGGCCCGCGCGCCACCGCTAGATCCGGTCGTTGAGCGAGCGAAGCGAGACGAAACGTCCCGAGCTCACCAGAGCGGGTGGATGGCTTCCCGGAGGTCGCGGTCGTACACGTCGCGGACCACTCGGTCGAAGGCGGCGACGTCGAAGCCGGTGTCGGCACCGGAGCCGTCGAGGAGCGCGGCGGCATCGGCGTTCGATGACGCCTGCCGCACGTTGCGCGCGCCGGGGATGACGCTCGTCACGCCCGGCTGCGCGGCGATCCACGCGAGGGTCGCGGCGGGGAGCGTGACGCCGTCGGGCAGGGCGCCCGCGAGCTCGGCCGCGGCGGCGACACCGGCCTCGAAGTCGACCCCCGAGAACGTCTCGCCGCGGTCGAACGCCTCGCCGTGGCGGTTGTAGGTGCGGTGGTCGTCGGCGGCGAACGTCGTCTGCGCCGTGTACCTGCCCGACAGGAGTCCCGATGCGAGCGGCACGCGGGCGAAGACCGCGACGCCCGCCCGCCCTGCCGCCGGCAGCACCTCATCGAGCGGCTTGAGCCGGAACGGGTTGAAGATGATCTGCACGTTGGTGACGTTCGGTCGCGAGATCGCGGCGAGCGCCTGTGCGCACGTCTCGACCGACACACCGTACGCGGCGATCGCACCGCTCGCGACGAGCTCGTCGAGGGCGTCGTAGGTCGCCTCGTCGTCGATCACCGCGGTGGGCGGGCAGTGCAGCTGCACGAGATCGAGCGTGTCGGCGCCGAGGTTGCGGCGCGAGCGGTCCGTCCACGCACGGAAGTTCTCGGGCGTGTAGTTCTCGGGCTCCTGCGCCAGGCGCCGGCCCATCTTGGTGGCGACGGTGATGCCGTGACCCGGCCGTGCGGCGAGGAACCGGCCGATGATCGACTCGCTCCGCCCGTCACCGTAGACATCGGCCGTGTCGAACAGGGTGACGCCGTTGTCGGCGGATGCCGCGAGCACCTCGGTCGCGTCCTCCTCCGACACCGCGCCCCAGTCGGCGCCGAGCTGCCAGGTGCCGAGGCCGATGGCGGAGACCGAGCGTCCGGTGCGGCCGAGTGCGCGCTGCTGCATGAGGATCCTCCGAGGTGCGGTATGGGGCGACTCCAGCATCCCACGGCGCGCGGGGATCGAGCCGGGCGGCGACGCACTCGACTGGCTACCTCCGGGCGCTGATGGGCGCAAGTCCGGTACGCAGATCGAGGCAGCGAGTACGTTTGCCTGCGACCCACCTCAGGAGGCCGCCATCGCCGAGCACACCCGGCCGCTGCGCCGCGCCGTCTCTTACACGGCGCGACTCGCCGATCAGCCGCGCCTGCTGCTGGCGATCAAGACCTCTTTGGCGGCGGTGCTGGCGTGGTACCTGGCGCCGCTCATCCCGTTCACGGAGGACCAGTACTCCTACTACGCCCCGCTCGGCGCGCTCGTGACCATGCACCCGACGATCGCGCGCTCCGCTCAGGTGGGCGTGCAGGTGCTGATGGGACTGGCGATGGGCATCGCGCTGAGCCTGTGCGGCATCGCCGCGCTCCGGCTGGGGGTTCCCGGCGGCGTCGTGCTCGGCGTCGTGATCGGCGTCGGCGTGCTGCTCGGCGGATGGCGGCTGCTCGGCGCCGGCGCCGACTGGGTGGCGCTTGCGGCACTCTTCGTGCTGCTGGCCGCGGGCGGCGATCCCGAGGGCTTCTCGATCTCCTACCTCGGCACGACGGCGTTCGGCGTCGTCGTGGGCATCGCGGTGAATCTCATCGTCGTGCCTCCGCTGTACCTCCGCCGCGCGAGCGAGCGGCTCTCGGCGCTGCGCGACGCCGTCACGACGCTCCTGCGGGACGCCGCGGAGGCCGTGGCGGACGACCGGCTGGATCCGGACCGCTTCCGCGCTGCTCTGGACGATCTCAGCGTCACGCGGTCGGCGGTGACCGAAGTGGTCGACGAAGCGGACGAGAGCGCTCGCGCGAATCCTCGCCGCCGGCGCCACCAGGAGGAGCGTGAGGAGAACGCGCGCCGCATGGCCGCACTCGAGCGCACGGCGTTCCTCACCCGCGAGCTCATCGACCTGCTTGTCGAACTGCAGGCGTCCGCAGACGTCACGCTGACCGATACCGTGCGCGACCGCCTCGCCCACGCGATCCGGGAATCCGCGGAACTCGTCGCCACTCCGCTCGGCGACCCGGCGGCGTCCGATCGGTTCCGGGGCGCGAGCGAAGCGCTTGCCGAGTATCAGAGCGCACTGGGCACCCCGGTGGCAGGAAGCCGTACGGAGCTGGCGGCGGGCGCTGCGGTCGAGCTGTGCCTGCGCCGCATCATCGACGTCACGCGACCGTTCGTCTGATCGGGGGTGCCGACGCTCTCACCGATCAGGGGCGGTCCGCTCACGGATTGACGATCACCGGCGTCCCGAGAGGCAGCTCGGCGAGCGCGGTGATCGCCGTCGGGTCGACCCGCAGACACCCGTTCGAGATCGGGCCCGACCGGTCGTCGTGGTAGTGGAACGCCGTCACCGCGACATCCGCCCCGCCGAAGCCGTCGAGGGTCGGCGACTGGACCGACAGGTACACGATGGGGTGCCCGCGCGTGTACCCGTATTCGGGCACGACCCGGGTGGTCATGATGAACGCGCGCCCGAGGGGGGTCGGCGTGCGCTCCGTGCCCCAGGCGAAGTCGGTCGCGACCCGCTCGGCCACCCCGCCACGCACGATGTCGATCGTCCGGCCCGAGATGCTCACCACGACGCTCGTGTCGCTCGGGGCGAGCTGCACGTCGCTCTTGCGCAGCCACCCGCTGACCTGCGCGGGGTTGCCCTGCGACGGCACGGCCTGGCGCCCGGTGAGCAGCACCTTCACCCAGTGCTCCTGCTCGTCGACGACGGGCACGGCGGTGCCGCCGTACGGGAACTCGTGCGGCAGGTAGGCCACCGGCTGCCCGGTGGGATCGGCCCAGATCGGCGCGCCGAGCCCGTGCGCGGTCGCCTGCGCGGGCAGTGGGCCCGCGAACGCGGCATCGTCGACGGGCAGCCCCGGGACGACGGCGAACACGTTCACCTGCGGCAGGGTCGTCACGTCGTACGCCGCGGTGTTCGCCGCGAAGCCGGCGGGCGTCGGCGTGGGGGTCGGCGTCGGCGTGGGCGTCGGAGTCGGGCGGGGATCCGCCGTCGCCGTGGCCGTCGCCGACGGCACGGGTGGAGCGGATGCCTCGGTCACGGGCGGCTGCAGCAGCCACACGGCCGCCAGCCCGCCGGCGACCACCACCGCGGCGAGCGCGGCGAGCAGCCAGACGCGCACCGGGCGGCGCGAGCGCGTCGGCGGCGCTTGCGACTCCACCCGCGGCGGAACGGGCCCGACCGCAGCCGGGTCGTCTGTCTCGGCATCCCCCATTCCCCCATGGTCGGTCGCGATGACGGATGCCGCAACCGCGCGCCTGTGGTTAGCCTGAGCCGGTGAGCACTGACGGCGGCGGGGAGGGCACGATCCGCGTCTTGGGCATCATCGGCGCGGGACGTGTCGGTCTGGTGCTCGCGCGCCTCGCCACCGCCGCGGGATACCGGGTGCTCGTCGCCGGATCCGGAGACCCGGCCCGGATCACCGCCACCCTCGCGGCCGCTGCTCCCGGCGCGACCGCGGCCGCGGCATCCGTCGTCGCGCGCGACGCCGATGCGGTCGTCCTCGCGCTGCCCCTCCCCCAGCACCACACCCTCCCCGTCGAAGCGCTGCGGGGCGCCCTCGTCATCGATGCCATGAACTACTGGTGGGAGGTCGACGGCCTCCGGTCCGACTTCGGCGACCTGCGCACGTCGACCAGCGAGACCGTGCAGCGTTCTCTGCCGGACTCGCGGGTGGTGAAGGCGTTCAACCACATGGGCTACCGCGACCTCGACGACGAGGCCCGGCCGGCCGGAACACCGGGCCGCAAGGCGATCGCGATCGCCGGCGACGACCCCGCCGGCGTCGCCGCGGTCATGCGCCTCGTGGACGACCTGGGTTTCGACCCCGTGCTCGCGGGCCCTCTCTCCGCCGGCATCATGCTCGAGCCGGGCGCCGAGGCGTTCGGGGCGGATGTCGACGCGGCAGAGCTGCGCGCGATGCTCGACCGGTTCCCGACGTCGCAGCGCGGGATCGTCGTCGCACGCGCCCGCGCCGCACCCACCGGGACGGATGCTGCCCCCTGAGCCGCGGCATCCGCCCGCTCACCGCACCACACACGCTCGCAACCTCCCGACCGCGCCCTCGCGGGAGCACTCAGCGGCGGGCGTGCCGGACCGCGTGGAGACCGGCGTCGAGCGCTGTGGCCAGGGCGATGGTCACGAGATACACGACGATGTCCCGCGTATCGAACACGGTGCCGAGCACGAGCGTGACGGGTGCGAACTGCGCGCCCCAGACGAGCGGCAGACCGGTGAGCTGGAACAGCTCGACCGCCGTGCACCAGGCTGCCGCGATCCCGCCGACGACGAGCGGCGGCAGCCGCGGGCCGACCAGCACCACCGCGAGGTAGGCGGCGACCGCGTACAGCGCGTCGCCCGCGATGTCGGTGGCCGCGGTACCGGGCAGTGCACGGTACACGAGGAGTCCGGCGCCGATGGTGGCGATCAGCATCACGCCCGCGATCGCACGGCGGCGGATGCCCGGCCGCGGGCGCGAGGCCCTTTCGGGTGTCCTGCCCTCACCGATGTCGGTGCTCACGCGATGACTCCGGCCGCGCGGGCGGGTTCGGCATACGCGGCGGCCAGCGTGGCGACGGTGGCGTGGGCGTTCAGGCCGCTCGGGTTGGGAACGACCCAGAGCTCGGCGCCGCCCAGGCGCTCCGTCTGACGGCCGGCCACCGCGCGCGGGCGCTCGAACCCCTGCCGGTACGCGGTGAGTCCGGCGATCGCCACGACGCGGGCTTGCCATCCGGCGACGTCGCGGGCCAGCCGCTCGGCGCCCTCGCGCAGTTCGGCCCGGCTGAGCTCGTCAGCCCGTGCGGTGGCGCGGCGTACGACGCTCGTGATCCCGATGCCCGCGTCGAGGATCATCCGGCGGTCGGCCTCAGCCATGCCGTCGGCGTCGATCTGCGGCATCCTCGGAATGATGCCCGCCGCGACCAGCGCCGGGTAGAAGCGATTGCCCGGGTACGCGAAAGGCACGCCCGTCGCCGCGGTCCAGAGGCCCGGGTTGATCCCCGCGAACACGAGTCGCGGGTACTCGGGCATCAGATCAGGGATGCTGCGCCCCTGGTACGTCTGCAGCTCGGCGCGCGTGAAACCCATTCGCCCAGTGTCGCCTATAGGGACGGCGCGCTCGCACGCACCGCCCCGTGCTGCTCAGACGACGCGGCGCTGCTCGAGGTGGAAGTCGTTCGAGCGTGACCCGTCGACGCGCGTGGTGTCCTGGTAGACGAACTCCACTCCGCGCTCGTCGAAGGCCCGGAACCACTCGTCCCAGGTGACCTCGCGCAGGTCTTCGAGATCGTTGCCGAAGTCGAAGTCCAGACGGAGCTCGCCGGTGACGCCGTCGCCCTCCTCGCCGCCGACCGTCGCCGGTGTTGCATGCCGATCTTCGGCCCACCTGCGGATCAGCTCGTGATCCGTCGTCGCGGCGTACTCGTGGGCCTCCGTCGACGCGCCTGTCATCGCACTCGGCGTCTCACCGGGCGTGACACCACTGGCCGGGTCTCGCGTCACACCCGTGGTCGCGTCTGTCGTCGCGCCGGTCCTCGCGTCGCCGACGCCCATCGTCTGCTCCGAGTTCCGCGCATCCTCTGCATAGCCGCTCATAGCGCCCTCCTCTGCATGTGCTTCCACCCTGTGACCGGCGCCGCGGCGTGTGCAGGGGGTTGCAGACGAGGAACGAGCACGCTAGCCCTGCGTGCCGCCGCGCCGGCCGGCTCCGATCCGGGCCGCCATCAGGGTGACCAGCTCGTAGACGACGTGACTCGCCGCGATGCCGGTCAGCTGTGCGTGGTCGTACGCGGGCGACACCTCGACCACGTCCGCGCCGACGACGTCGAGATCGCTCAAGGCTCGCAGCATCCGGAGCAGCTCCCGGCTCGTCATGCCGCCCGCCTCGGGTGTTCCGGTGCCCGGGGCGTGCGCGGGGTCGAGCACGTCGATGTCGATGGAGATGTACAGCGGCCGATCGCCGACACGGCGCCGCACCCGCTCGATCGCCGCTTCGACCCCGTGCTCCTCGATGTCGACGCTCGAGACGATCGAGAACCCCAGGCGCTCGTCGTCATCGAGGTCCTGCTTGGAGTACAGCGGGCCGCGCGTGCCGACATGGCAGCTCGCGGTGAGGTCGATCAGTCCCTCCTCGCTCGCGCGCCGGAAGGGTGTGCCATGCGTGATGGGCGCGCCGAAGTAGGTGTCCCACGTGTCCAGGTGCGCGTCGAAGTGCAGCACCGCGACCGGGCCGTGCTTCTTCGTCAAGGCCCGCAGCAGCGGGAGCGCGATGGTGTGGTCGCCGCCGACGCTGACGATGCGGTCGACGCGGGCGCCGAGTGCCGTCGCCGCGGTCTCGATGTCGGCGACCGCCTCGCCGATGTCGAACGGGTTCGCCGGGATGTCGCCCGCGTCGACGACCTGCGCCTCGGCGAACGGCGACACGTCCTGCGCCGGATTGTACGGGCGCAGCAGCCGTGACGACTCGCGCACGTGCGAGGGGCCGAACCGTGCGCCGGGCCGGTAGCTCACGCCGGTGTCGAACGGGATGCCGACGATCGCGACGTCGGCACGCGGCACGTCCTCGATGCGGGGCAGGCGCGCGAACGTCGCGATGCCCGCGTAGCGCGGGTTCACCGAGGCATCGACCGGACCGACCGGCTCGTGGGGCTGCGGGTTCGGGTCGTGCTCGGTCATGACTCACCTCTCGGCGTGGCGGGGGCGGCGCTCTGGGCGCCGATGGTCTGAGGAAGGTGCACCAGCTGCACGCCGCCGGCCGCGATCGCCGCGACGAGCGCAGGTTCGATCTCGTCCGGCGTCTCGGCGCGCCGCCCGGTCGCCCCGAACGCGTTCGCGAGTGCGACCCAGTCGGGCTGCACGAGATCGACGCCGATGGGACGGATGCCGCGGTCCACCTCGTTCTGCTTGATCTCGGCGTATCCGCCGTTGTCGACGCACACCACGGTGAGGTCGAGGCGCTGCTCGACCGCCGTCGCCAGCTCGTTGACGCAGAACATGAGCGCGCCGTCGCCGACGACCGCGACGACGTGGCGCCCCGCGCCGGCGGGCTGGGCGACACGCGCGCCGATCGCAGCGGGAAGGCCATAGCCGAGGGTGGCGTAGGTCGGCGTGTACAGGAGCGAGTGCGGACGCGACTGGCGCAGCACGTTGGCCAGCGCCATGTAGACGATCTGCGAGGAGTCGCCGGCCACGATGGCGTCGCGCGGCAGCGCCGCCGCGATCGTCTCGGCGAGCGCAACGGTCTCGGGCAGGATGGTCCGCGTCTCGGCGGCGATCGCGGCGCGCTCCGACTCGAGGTCACGCGACGGCCGGCCCGTGGCGGGCAGCGCGGCCAGCAGGTCCTCGACGACCGCGCCGCAGTCGCCCACGATGCCCACGGCCGCGTCGAGGTTCTTGTGCAGCTGCGCCACCGAGATGTCGACGCGGACGACGGCGCCGCGCGCGGCGAGCGCCGGCGCCCACAGCTCCGCCTCGCCCAGCTTCGACCCGAGCACGAGGAGCACGTCGGCGTCCTCGGCGACCGCCCGTGCCGCCTCCAGGCGCAGATTCGATCCCAGCGACAGCGGATGGTGCTCGTCCACCGTGGCCTTGCCGTTGAGCGTCGTGAGAACAGGAGCACCCAGCCGCTCGGCGAGCGCCGTGACGGCGCGCCCGGCGCGCGTCGCGCCGCCGCCGGCGACGATCACGGGGCGCTCGGCGCCGGCGAGCAGGGCGGCCGCCGCCCGCACCGCCGCCGCATCGCCGCGCGCGGGAGCCGGCTCGGGCCGGGCCGCGCGGGCGGCGGCGGGCACGTCCGCCGCAGACTCGAGAACGTCCAGCGGGATCTCGATGTGCACCGGCCGCGGTCGCCCGGTGCGGAACAGCGCGAACGCGTCGTGCACCGCGTCGACGGCATCCGCCCCGCTCGTCACGCGACGTGACCACTCCGCGATCGCGCCGACCATGGCGGTGGCGTCCTTCGTCTCGTGGAGCGTGCCGACGTCGCGGAACTCGGCGCCGAGCGCCACACCGGGCGAGATCACCAAGAGCGGCCGCGACTCGCAGAACGCCGTGCCGATCGCGCTCATCGCGTTCTGCAGCCCCGGCCCGGACGTGGTGATCACCACGCCCGGCAGTCCGGTCTGCTGCGCCCACCCGTCGGCGCCGTACCCCGATCCCTGTTCGTGCCTGTTGGTGACGGCGCGGATGCCGAGGTCGGCGAGCGGCCGGTACAGCTCGAGGTTGTGCGTGCCGGGAATGCCGAAGACGGCCGTCACGCCGTAGTTGCGCACCGTCTCGAGCACCGCCCGGCCGGTCGTGTCGGCGTGCTGCGCGGCGATGTCGTCGTCGACCCGCGGGCCCTGTGCGTCGGTGTCAGTCACATGCATGTCTCCCCCTCGCCTCAGGATGCCGCGAACCGGCGCTCGCCGCCGACCCAGGTCTCCAGCACCGGGATCTGCGAGATCGCAGCCGCGTCGACCGCGAGCGGGTCGCCGCCGAGCACCGCGAAGTCGGCGTACTTGCCGGCCTCGAGCGAGCCGAGGTCGTCCTCGCGGCCGAGCGACACGGCGCCTTCGATGGTGTGCGCGCGCAGCGCGGCGCGCGGCGAGACCCGCAGGTCGTCCGGCCCGAGAGTGTGCCCGCGGCGGGTGACCCGCGTGACCGCCGTCTGGATCGCCTCGAGCGGGATCGGCTCGGCGACCGGCGCGTCCGACGAGATGGTGAAGGGCACGCCCGCCGCCTCGAACTCGCCGAGCGGGTTGAACCGCTCCCCCGGCGTGCCGATCGCCTGCTCCACGCCCTCGCCCCAGTTGAAGTAGTGCTGGGTCTGGTTCACGGGACGGATGCCGGCTGCCGCCATCCGCCGGATCTGCTCCGGTGTCGGCAGCCCGCAGTGCTCGATGCGGTGGCGCGCGTCATCGTCGGGCCGCTCGGCGAGCGCCGCCTCGATCGCCGAGACCACCATCTCGATCGCGGTCGGCGACTGCGCGTGCGTGGCCGTCTGCAGCCCCGCCGCGTGCGCCTTGCGGATCAGCTCGGCGTACTCGGCGGGCTCGTGGTAGAGCTGACCGGTGCGGCACGGGTCGCCGACGTAGCCGTCGGGGAAGTACGCCGTCCAGCCGCCGAGGGTGCCGTCGGCGTAGAGCTTGATGCCGGCGAAGCTCAGATGCGCGTTGCCGAACTGGCCGACGAGGCCCATCTCGAGCGCCTCGTCGAGCAGGTGCGACAGCAGGTACATCGAGACCCGCAGCTCCAGGCGCCCGGCCTCGGCGAGCCGCAGGTACATGTCGAACTCGCGCCGCGACACCTGCGCGTCGCCGAGCGTCGTCACTCCCCCGGCGAGGAAGCGCTGCGTCGCGGCATCCAGCTGCCGCAGGTGCTCCTCCGGCTCGTCGGCGAGATGGAAGTTCGGGCCGTGGTGGCCGATCTTCACGCCGTGCACGCCCGTGAGCATGTTGCACGCGGCATCCGAGATCTCGCCGGTCAGCGCGCCGTCCGCGTCCCGGAAGTACTCGCCGCCCTCGGGGTTCGGGGTGTCGCGGTCGACGGCGTTCTGCGCGAACGTGTACGAGTTCACCACACCGCCGTGGCCCGACGCGTTCATGAGGTACACCTCGCGGTCGCCGGCGACCTCATCGAGCTCGAACCGGGTCGGATGCCGCTGCTCGGCCAGGTTGCGGTGCTCGTAGCCGTACCCGCGCACGGGCCGCCCCGCGGGCAGGTCGACCGCGGCCGCTCGCAGCAGGGCGACGATCTCGGGGATGCTGCCGGCCTTCTCGGGCCCGCAGTCCACCCACGTCATGAGTTGCCCGTACATGAGCGGGTGCGCGTGCGCGTCGACGAATCCGGGCACCACCACCGCGTCGCCGAGGTCGACCACTTCGGGGTCCAGCCCCGCGGCCGCCGCGGCATCCCGCACCTCGTCCGGCGTGCCGACCGCGACGATCCGGCCCCGATCGGTGAGCATCGCGGTCGCCGTGCGATCGAGCGCGTCGACGGTGTGGATCGCGGCCGCCGTCAGCAGACGCGGCGTCTGCTGCGCGGGGCGGTCGAATGGGGCGAGCTTGCGCATGTCTTCCTCAGTGGTCGGGTCGTGCCGGACGGGGGTTGAAGGGCGCCGCGGCGCCGCCCTCAGGCGGTGCGGGACGCCGTGGTGTCCGTGCGCGGCGTGAACGAGTCCGTCACCGGCGCCTCGTCGGAGTGCTGCGGTGCGAGCCACGTGCAGAGCCCGGCGAGAAGGGCCATGCCGGTGAACATCGCGAGCACCGACCAGACGCTGCCCGTCCACGCGATCAGCTGCGTCGCGAACCAGGGCGAGAAGCCGGCCCAGATCGCCGCGCCGACGCCGTACGACAGCGCGATGGAGGTGTAGCGGGCCTGCGGGCGGAACATCTGCGCCAGGATGGCGGCGATCGGCGCGTAGGTGAAGCTCATCGCGATACGCACCAGCGATGCCATGAGGAAGATGACCGGCTCGATCTTGCCGGGCAGGAGGAGCATGAACGGCACGAAGGTCAGCACCGACGTCACCAGTCCGATGTACATGACGTTCTTGCGGCCCCACTTGTCGCCCAGCCACGCCACCGGCAAGGTCACCACGAACTCGATGAACGACGCGATCGTCATGGCGTCGAGGATCAGCTGCGAGCTCATGCCGATCTGATCGCCGGTCGCGTACGCCGTCGCGAACGTCGTCGCGAGGTAGTAGCCGCCGGTCGAGATCGGCAGCAGGCCGATGCCGAGGAGGATCGGCTTCCAGTTGACGCGCAGCGCGAAGGCGAGCGGCATGCTCTGCTTGCGGCCCTCGACCTTCTGCTCGAACACCGGTGACTCCTCGACGCGGTAGCGCACCCAGAAGCCGACGGCGATGAGCACGATCGACAGGAGGAACGGGATGCGCCAGCCGCCGTTCATGATGAAGTCGTCGCCGAAGCGCGACATGATCGCGAAGATGCCGGAGGCCAGCAGCGCGCCGGCGGGGTTGCCCAGCTGCGTGAAGCCGCCGTAGAACGTCTTCTTGCCGGCGGGCGCGTGCTCCACGCTCATCAGCACCGCACCGCCCCACTCGCCGCCGACGGCGAGGCCCTGCATCGCCCGCAGCAGGATCAGCAGGATCGGGGCGACGATGCCGATCGTCTCGTAAGTCGGAAGCAGACCGACGAGCACCGTCGAGACGCCCATCAGCAGCAGCGTGATCACCAGAGAGACGCGGCGACCGAGCTTGTCGCCGATGTGGCCGAAGATGATGCCGCCGAGCGGACGGACGAGGAACGCCACCGCGAAGGTCGCGAACGCCGCGGCGGTCTCGGCGAGGGGATCGCCGCTCGGGAAGAACAGCGGTCCGAACACGAGCGCCGCGGCGGTCGCGTAGACGTAGAAGTCGTACCACTCGATGGTGGTCCCCACGAACGCGGCGATGCCGGCGCGCCTCGCCCTGCTGCTGGTGGTTGTCATGACCGCTCCTTTGCGGATGTGTCGGGATGGGAGCGATGCTAGGGACGACGGATGCCGCAGGCAAGGGCAGAACTCCAGCCATCGACGCATCCAACTGGCTTTTTGAACACGGTGCTACGCAAATCACCACGTGACATCTGCTGAACGCGACCTAAACTCGACTTCTGCATGCGACCGCGTGCGTTCGCGGGAAAATCGCCGAATCGAGGATCGCGATGGATTTCGACGCAGAGCTGATCCGTGAGCTGCAGATCGACGGCCGGGCCAGCATCCATGCGCTCGCAGGCCGGCTGGGTCAGTCGCGCGCCGCGGTCTCGGGGCGCCTCAACGCGATGCTGGCCGACGGCACGGTGCGAGTGGTTGCCGCCGTCGACCCGGTGTTCCTGGGGCAGCATGTGCTGGCACACGTGTCCATCCGCACCCGCGGCGGGGTCGAGCCCGTCGCGCAGCACCTGCGCGGCCTCAGTGAGACGGTGCTGGTGTCAGCCGTCGGCGGGGCCCACGACCTCGTCACCGAGGTGCGGCTCGGCTCGATGCCGGCCCTGCACGACCTGCTGGCCGAGATCCGCGCGCTTCCCGGGGTCGCCGACATCAACACGCTCATCTACACCGACGTGGTCAAGGGGTTCTTCGTCTCGGAGTACCACGGCGACGTCACCATCGACGCCATCGACACCGCGCTCATCGAACAGCTGCAGCGGGATGGACGCACGAGTTATCGCGCGCTCGGCGAGGCCGTGCGGCTCTCGCCCTCTGCCGTGACGACGCGGGTGCAGCGACTCGTCACCGGCGGCGTCATCAAGATCAGCGCCGTCGAGGCCCGCGGCCTCGCGCACCGGCAGCTCTCCATGGGCGTCGGGCTCAATCTCGCCGGGGCGGACGATCGCGTGACGGAGGCCCTGCGCACCTGGCGCGGCGTGGACTTCGCCGCGCGCACCCTCGGGCGCTTCGACGTCGTCACGACACTCGTGGAGCCCTCCGCGGGCTCCCTGTACGCGAGCCTCGAGCGCATCCGCGCGATCCCCGGCGTGGCGAACGTCGAGGCCTGGTTCCACCTCGCCGTACTCAAGGAGGACTACGCGCGCACCCTGCGGCCCGCGGGAGGCGGCATCCCGCAGCCGCTCGGATCCACCGGCGGCTGAGCCGATCAGCCCCCGGCGAGTGCGGCGATCAGCGCGTCCTCCGCGGCGGCGCGCGGGATGACCGCCGTCTCGGCGCCGAGGCTGCCGAAGGTCGCCGGATCCCAGTTCAGTCCGAGGGCCGCGTTGACTGCGAGGAGCACGTCGGTGAAGCGCTCGACTCCGGCGAGCGGCAGCATCCCGCTGAGCAGCCGCCCGCCCCGAACCGCGCGCTGCGAGGTGCCGATCAGCTTGACCGCGCCGCGCGCGTTGATGCTGAACTCGCCCGGGCAGTACTCCCCCGGCACGTCGCCGACCCGGGCGTCGACTCCGAGCCCGCGCAGCGCTGCGGCGAGCGCCTCGCCGATCTGCCGGAAGAACCGCACCTGGTCGATGGCGCCGTCCTCCTCGCGAGCGATCACGTCGAACACGATGCACGTCTCGTCGTAGGCGACGGCGCGGCCGCCGGTGGGACGGATGACCGGCGCGAAGCCCAGTGCTCTCGACGCCCGGCGCGCGGTCGCGATGCCGGGCAGGCGGCTCTCGCGCCGGCTCATCGCGACGGTGGCCGCAGGGGCGTACAGCCGCACCACGCGATCGTGCGCGATCACGCCTGTGGCGACGGCCCGCAGGAGCTCGACGGATCGCTCCAGGTCGGCCTCGGCATCCGCTCGCTCCTCCTGGCGGATGACGAGAGCCGGGCCATGCGACGGGAGCGGAGCCGGCGATGCCACGGGCACCACACTCTCACGGTCTCGCGCGGCGGTGACCTCAGCGCGGTCCGCCCGTTCCTCGGTGTCCCGAGGCCCGCGCGTGCGTGCCCGTGTCGATCGGGCTCATTCGGGGTCGTTTCCCGAGTCGCGACCGAGGCGGAACGGCGTCGTGACGCCGGTGTACGCCAGGTGTGTCATCAGGCCCTCCGCCGCGTGGGGCAGGTTGTGGCAGTGGTCCATCCAGATGCCGGGATTGTCGGCGACGAACGCCACCTCGTACGACTCTCCGTGCGCGACGTCCAGGGAGTCCACCCACCAGGGGCTGCCTGTCGACGGCTGCCCGTCCCTCGACACCACGAGCAAGTGGTGGCCGTGCAGATGCATCGGATGCACCTCGCCGCTGTTGTTCACGATGCGCATCACGACGGTGTCGCCCTCGTCGACCATGTACATCGGGACGGCGGGCAGGATGCCGCCGTTGATCGTCCACCAGTAGCCCGGCAGCCCGTCGAGGAATCCCGGCAGTCGTCCGATGTCGTAACTGAATGTGCGATCGGCGTCGGCGGGATCCAGGCCCGGGTCGGCCGGCTCGCCGTACGTGAGGAGGTCGACCGTCTCGCCCGGCGCGGACGACGTGTCGGCCTCGGCCCCGTCGGGTCCGATGACCAGCGACGCGCCCGGCACCTGCACGCGCACCGCGCCCCGGCGGGGCACCACCACTTCGAGGTCGGCGCGCGCGCCCGCGGTGAGCCCGACCGCCCGCTCCTCCACCTCGCCCGGACTGTGGAGGTCCTCCCCGTCGATCGCGAGCACGCGGAAGGTCGCGCCGGTCACCCACGCCGATGTCGGCGTGCTGTCGGTGTTTATCAGACGCACGCGCACCGTCGCACCGGCCTCCGCCCGGACGTGCCCATCGCCGGTGGCACCGTTGATCGTGCGCTGCCCGCCCGGGTACGTGTGGATCGCCGCGACCGCGTCGGCCGTGGCATCGATCTCGGCCGCGGGTTCGAGGATCAGCGCGCCGAACAGTCCGCCGACCACCTGCGGATGCGAGGTCTGGTGCGAGTGATACCAGAACGTGCCCGACTGCTCGGCGACGAACCGGTATGTGAAGCTCTCCCCCGCCCGCACGGCGTCCTGCGTGACGCCGGCGACACCGTCCATCGCGGCCGGCACGTCGACGCCGTGCCAGTGCAACGTGACGCCGTCGGGCACATCGTCGTTGCGGAGCACGACCTCGATCAGCTCGCCCTGCGTCGCGCGGATGTCTGGACCGGGCGAGAGGCCGTTCAGCGTAAAGCCGTCGAACGGCTCGCCGCCGGCGGGTGTGATGCGTTCCGCGCGAGCGACCAGCTCGACGCGGACGTCCACCGGTCGGCCGGGGTCGGCGACGAGGTCGGTCACGCTGGTCGTCGGGTCGCCCGCGGATCCGGTGGCCGCCGCGGTCGTATCGGCATCGACCGCCGAGTCGCCGTGCGTTCCGGCGTGCAGCGCGGTGGAGCCGGGGCCGCCGCCGTAGTCGGGCACGCCCATATCCATCGCGGAGTACGTCCCCGGCAGGATGCTCGACCACCACGTCCAGCCGACGAAGGCAAGCGCGATCGCCGCGACCACCACGGCGAGCCGGCGGGCGAACCACGCCCACCGGCTCGCCGCCGGGGCCGTTCTAGACGGCGGCACCGGCAGTGGTGGTGGTCGCCGCCGTGGCGGAGGTCACCCGGTTCTTCGACGCGCGCAGCCCCGCGATGAGCGCGGCCGCGAACAACAGGAGCGCGTTCATGCCGTGCAGGAATCCGAGGAACGGGATGCCGTGGCCGAGCAGGCCGAGCGTCACCTGCAGCAGGACGAGCACGAGCACGGCGGCCGCGAACGCGACGCCGCGCGGAACCTTGGCGAAGAACGAGACGATCAAGAGCGCCACCGCGAGGAGCGGGATGACGAACATGCCGTTCATGCCGTGGATCATGAAGCCCATGACCTCAGGGAACGGCGGCGGGCCCTCCTGGGCCGACGCGTCGACCACTCCGCCTTCGGCGATGTAGAGGCCGAGTCCGGCGGACGCCCACGCGTGGGACGCCGCCTGCAGCGCGACGAGCGCGCAGATGGTGAACGAGATGATGCGGTATGCGAGGCGCATGATTCCCCCAGAGTTTTCAGGTGCGATGACCCTCCAGAGCACGCCGACGGCACGGTGATACATCCGCACCGCTGCGATAGCGTCGGAGCGCGCGGTGCTGCGCGCAGGAGGACGGTGCACATGGATCACTTCGACACGATCGTCGTCGGCGCCGGGGTGGCGGGGCTCACCGCGGCCAGGCTGCTCGTCGAGGCCGGGCGCGATGTGGTCGTGCTGGAGGCCCGCGACCGCGTCGGCGGGCGCGTGTCGACCGACCGGCGCTTCGGCCTCGTCACCGACATGGGTGCGTCCTGGATCCACGGTATCAACGACTCCCCCGTCGCCGCCGCGGCCGAGGCGTTCGGCATGCCCGCGGTCGAGTTCACCGTCGGCGGGTATCAGCCCGACAGCCGGCCGATCGCCTACTACGGGCCCGATGGGATGCGATTGACGGATGCCTCAGCCCAGGCGTTCATCGCCGACATCCACGCCGCCGATGCCGCGCTGCTCGAGGCGGTCGCCGCATCCGCTCCGGACGCCTCGTACCGCGACGTCACCGAGGTGGCGCTCGCCGCGCAGGGCTGGGACGCCGAACGGACGCAGCGGGTGCGGGAGTACTTCGAGCACCGGTCCGAGGAGCAGTACGGCGTGTGGATCGAAGACCTCGCCGCCCACGGCCTCGACGATGACGTCGTCGAGGGTGACGAGGTGGTGTTCCCCGACGGGTACGACCGCCTTCCCCGGCGGCTCGCCGAGGGGCTCGACATCCGCCTCATCCATGTCGTCTCCCGCGTGCAGTGGTCGGCCGAAGGCGTCGTCGTCACGACCGACCATGGCGCTTTCGCCGCCGACAGTGCGATCGTGACGGTGCCGGTCGGCGTGCTCCAGTCCGAGGACTTCGTCATCGAGCCGGCCCTGCCCGAGCCGGTCGCCGGAGCCCTGGCCCGGCTGAGCATGAACGCCTTCGAGAAGGTGTTCCTGCGGTTTCCCACGAAGTTCTGGGACGACGGTGTGTACGCGATCCGGCAGCAGGGCCCCGAGAGCCGCTGGTGGCACTCGTGGTACGACCTCTCGGCGCTGCACGATACGCCGACCCTGCTGACGTTCGCCGCGGGGCCGGCCGCCATCGACACCCGCGACTGGACCGAGGAGGAGATCGTCGACTCGGTGCTTGCGCAGCTGCGTCGCCTGTACGGCGATCGCGTGGAGCGGCCGACGCACGTGCATGTCACCGACTGGCAGGACGACCCGTGGTCGCACGGCTCATACGCCCATATGACCGTCGGATCGACGACCGCCGACCACGACGACCTCGCCACGCCGATCGGCGGTGTCCTGCATCTCGCGGGTGAGGCGACGTGGACCGACGACCCGGCAACCGTGACCGCCGCGATGTGCTCCGGCCACCGCGCGGCGTCGCGCGTGCTGGGGCACGACATCCCGATCGAGGCCGCCTGGACCTGAGCGTTCGCCCAAGCTTTCGCTTTCTCGCCGCGTACAGGGCAGGCTTGGGCAATGCAGCGCACGGTCAGCAGCACCATCGTCCTCGACATCACCGAACCCGCCGACCTGGTCTTCTCGATCGCGGCGGCAGGCGACTACGACTTCAGCGCAGAACACGTGACTGCGACCCTGGACGGCGCGCCCGTCTCGATAGCCGAGCTGACCGACGTCCACGCCACGCGACTGCATCGGGTGCAGAGCGGACTCGGCCAGCTGGTGATGAGCTATGACGCCACCATCGAGGGCGCGGCATCGCCGACGGCACGCGACGACGTCGAACTGCTGACGTACCTGCGTCCCAGCAGATACGCCGAGTCGGACGCGCTCGCCGAGACCTCCGCAGCCGAGTTCCGCGGCATCCGGGGTGCCGCCGAGCTGCTCACGGCCGTGTCGTCGTGGGTCGGCACGCGCCTGAGCTACATTCCGGGCTCCTCCCTCCCGACTGACGGCGCGGTGCGGACCCTGCTCGCCCGCCGCGGCGTGTGCCGCGACTACTCGCACCTCTGCGTGGCGCTGCTTCGCGCACAAGGTGTGCCGGCCAGGTCTGTGGCCGTGTACGCGCCCGGGCTGGACCCGATGGACTTCCACGCCGTCGCCGAGGCGTGGGTGGATGGTGCGTGGCGGGCTGTCGACGCCAGCGCTCTCGCTCCCCGCTCGACGCTCGTGCGGATCGCCACCGGCAGGGATGCCGCCGACACGGCGTTCCTCAACGTCCTCTCGGGCAGGGCCGAACTCGTGAACATCTCGGTCACCGCCGTCGCCGACGAACTGCCGAACGACGATCTCGACCAGCTGGTCAGCGTGCTCTGACCGCGCCGGACGGATGCCGGAAACGACGAAGCCCTGATGAGGACCGAATCCTCATCAGGGCTTTTCCGTCGGGATGACAGGATTTGAACCTGCGACCCCTTGACCCCCAGTCAAGTGCGCTACCAAGCTGCGCCACATCCCGTTGGCCCCGCTGACGCGTGGACAACTCCCCCATCCTACCCGCTCGGCGGTGGCGTCGCGAACCGGCGTGCGCCCGGGCGTGGCATCCGTCCTTTGCGGGTGTCTGCGGGGGCCAGTAGCGTCGCCGCATGGCGACCATCACCATCGAACCGGCCACCGCAGATCGCTTCGACGACGCGCAGCACGCGCTCAGCGGCGGCAGCGATGGGTACGGCTGCCAGTGCCAGTGGTGGATGATCCCGAACAGCGAGTGGCAGACGACGTCGAGAGAGCAGCGCGAGGGCATGCTCCGCGACGAGATGGACGCCGGCCTCTCGCCCGCACTCATCGCGTACGTCGACGGCGAGGCGGCGGGCTGGGTGAGGGTCGGGCCGCGCACCCGGCAGATTCGTCTCGCACGCACGCGCAATTACGCGGCGAACTCGGAAGAGCCGTGGGACGACGACTCGGTGTGGACCGTGAGCTGCTTCGTCGTCCGCAAGGACCACCGCAAGCAGGGCCTCAATGCGCGCCTGCTCGACGCCGCGATCGAGTACGCCCGAGCGAGCGGGGCGCGTGTGATCGAGGCCTACCCGCTCGACCCCGGCGCGGGCAGGAAGATCCCCACGAACGACCTCTACCACGGCGTGTTGTCGACCTTCCAAGAGGCCGGGTTCCGCGAGGTCGCACGACCCAAGCCCCACGTCGCGATCGTCTCGCTCGATCTCGCGGCCTGACCGACGCCGACCCCGGCGGGGCGTGCGGCGCCGTCGTGCGACGATGGTGTCTGCCTGCGTTTCGAGGAGGATCATGCATCGGCTGTGGATCGGCTTCGTGCCGTACATCGTGGTGTCGGTCGTCCACGTGTCGGCGCTCGCCGCCGACTCCCCAGCCATCGCCGCACCGACCAAGCTCGCGCTCATGCCTCTGCTGCTGGTCGCCGTCGCATGGGGCGCGCGAGGGACCCGATGGACGGCGCCGCACACGCTCCTCGTCGCTGCGATCGCGCTCTCCTGGCTCGGGGACGGCGCGGGCGCCTTCGTGCCGTGGCTGCCCACCGTGCCGATGATGCTGCTCTTCTTCGGACTCGCGCACCTCTGCTATATCTGGCTGTTCTGGCGGAAGCTCGCCGCACGCCGGGTACCCCGATGGGCGGCGATCTACGCCGTCTGGTGGATCGCGCTGCTCGTCGTCCTCTGGCCCTACCTCGGCGGGCTCGCCGTCGCCGTGGCCGCCTATGGGCTGGTGCTCGGCGGCACAGCGGTCGCGGCATCCCGGTGCCATCCGCTCGTCGTGTGGGGCAGCGTGTTCTTCCTGGCATCCGACTCCGTGCTCGCCTTCCGCCTCTTCATGCCGGAGGCCATGCCAGGCTGGACGAGCCCGCTCGTCATGTTCACGTACTGCCTCGGCCAGGGACTCATCGCCGCGGGCGTGCTGGTCAGCGTTCGCGCACGGCACGCGGCCGTGACGCCGGTGACGGCATGACAGATCCGGCGGCCGCCGGCAAGGCCGTGCGGGTGGATGCCTGGCTCTGGGCGGTGCGCATCTACAAGACCCGCTCGGCGGCCACGACCGCGTGCCGAGCCGGGCACGTGCGCGTCGGCGGCGAGCGCGCGAAGGCTGCGCAGGCCGTGCGGATCGGCGACGAGATCCGCGTGCGCATCGACGGCTTCGACCGGATGCTCGTCGTGAAGCAGCCGATCTCCAAGCGCGTCGGCGCCCCGCTGGTCGCGACCGCCATGGAGGACCGGACCCCGCCACGCGACCCGACGCCGATCATGGCGCAGCGCGACCGCGGCGCCGGCCGTCCCACGAAACGCGAGCGGCGGGAGATCGACCGGCTCCGCGGCCGCGAGTGACCGGCTCCAGACCCTCCGTGATGGAGATCACCGACACGCGGCGCGGCACCTCGCTCCTCCGCGCGGCACGGCTCTTCGCGAGGCACAGCACCAGCATGATGGCGCACGAGACGAGGTAGAACGTGTGCAGCGCCCAGATCGGGCCGAGCGGCAGGCTGAACACGTAGAGCGAGTAGACGACGTTCGCGACGTTGATCATCGCGATGCTCGCCAGGCTGTACGACGAGACGTCGCCCGTGCGCAGAGCCTTGCGGAGCATGGGCAGGTTGCTGACCGCGAACACGACGGTCGAGACCGTGCCTGCGATCAGCGGGATGTCCATATCGCCACGGTAAGTGCAGGGGTCCGCGCGCCGCGTCGGGCGAAGAGCCCATCCTCGCTGGGCGCCACGCATGGGTCATTGTGTGTAGACCGCGCTGCCGAGGCCCCACCGGTCAGACCAGCCCGTTCTCGTACGCGTAGGCGGTCGCCGCGGCGCGGGTGGAGATGCCGAGCTTGCCGAAGATGTTGGCGAGGTGCCGCGCGACCGTCTTCTCGCTCAGGGACAGCTTCGCGCCGATGCCCCGGTTCGTGAGGCCCGTGGACACGAGCCGCAGCACCTCGAGCTCACGCGGGGTGAGGGCGCCGGCGCGCCGATCGCCCATCAGCGCGGCGAGGTCGGCGAGCGCCGGTTCTGCACCGAGCTCGAAGAACACCGCGCGTGCGGCCTCGAACGTCTCTCTTGCGTCCCCGGCCTCGCCCAGCAAGCGAAGCGCACGCCCCGCCAGCATCCGGCTGCGGGCGGCCTCGTACGGCGCCCCGAGGGCGCCCCACCCGTGCGCGGCGGCTCGTGCCGCCTCGAGGGCGTCTGCTGCGCGGCCCTCCCCGAGCAGCACCCTCGCGTCCGCCGTGGCGACGGTGGCGTCGAGCATCGGGGTGGCCGTGTCAGCGCTCGCGTGACGCAGCTCCTCCAGCGCGCGACGCGCGGATGCGGGATCGCCCGCCGCGACCTCGATCTCGATGAGCGCGGGCAGGAGGGACCGCCGGGTGACCGGGTCGGCGCCGGCCGCGCTTCGGCGGATCTCCTCCTGCGCCCGCGCCGTGCGTCCGAGCGCAAGGTGGAGAAGCGAGAGGCCGGGCTGCGCTTCCCATCCGGAGTTCGCCGCGCGGCGGTACGACTCCTCGGCGGAGTGGAAGGCTCCGCGCAGCCGAGCGAGCTCCGCCGACTGGTAGGGCGCGCCCCAGATCGCCCGGTAGTCCCCCGCTCGGAAGCGCGCCAGGGCGAGATCGACGGCCGTCGACGCCTCGGCCCACGCGCCCCGCACGAGGAGGAGCGCCGCCTCGAGCGCGTGACACTGCCCGCTGAAGGCGACCAGCTGCGGCTGCTCGCCGCACCACCGATCCAGCACCGCGGTCCACGCGTCCGCGCGCTCCAGGTCGAAGGCCAGCAGCGCGTCCGGGATCGAGGCACAGGCGATCACGCCGCTCGGCAGCGGCGGGACATCGCCGGCTGCGACGGCGGCCATCGCCAGGTCCAGGCATGCGAAGCCCTCGGCCAGCGACCCCGCCTCGATCAGCGACTTGCCGAGGCCGAGTCTCGTGAAGGCCGCGAGCTCCCGATCACCCGCGCGCTCGGCGACATCGAGGATCTCCTCGAAGGAGTGGACCGCCTCGGCGGCGTTTCCGCTGCCGAGCTGCCCGACGGCCGGCGCCAGCCGGACGAAGCCCGCCAGCGCGCCGGGCTCGGCCATCGCCCCCACGATCCGCATCGCCCGCGCGGCCCACATCACGCTGTTGGTGAAGTCGCCCTGCTCGATGAGGTTCAGCGCCAGCCACCCCGCCGAGCGCGCAGCGCCCGCGGTGTCCTGCACGCCGAGGTGCGCCGAGTAGGCCCGCGAGAGCGCGTCGACGGATACGCGCGGCTCGCCGCGGAGCAGCGCCGCCGTCGCGAGCATCTCCAGGTCGGATGCCCCCAGCCCGACGCGCGCATCGACACGTGCGAGCAGCTCGAGCGCGTCCGCCCAGCGCCGGTCCGCCGCCGCCGTTCGGCCGGCGTCCAGGTCGCTGGAGATGATCATGTCGCTCCCCCGCCGGTCGGGTCCCGACCTTGGGCCGGCCCGCGGCCGATCCTGCGCGAAAACGTACCGCCACCGAGACGGCCCCGCAAGGCGCGAGCCGCGTCGCAGACCTTCCGCCCGGCGCGGGTGGGAAGCTCGACAGGCCAGTCAGGCGTCGAGCAGGTCGAGCAGCCAGCGCGCACCGCGGACGGCGGCTCCGGCATCCGTCGCCCTCCCGGCCAGGCCACGATCGCTCGTGACCACCGTCACGACACGTCCGCGCGCCATCGCCAGCTGTGCGGCGGCGACGATCGCGTCGTCACCGGATCCCTCTGCCCGCACCACCTCGACGCCGTCGGCGTCTGCCACGGACCGCGCCTGCCCCTCGACGACGGCGGTCCATTCGGGGTACCACGTGTGCTCGGGCAGGTCGAGAGCGGATGCCGGCACCCCACGCCCGGCGAGGCCCACGATCCGCGAGATCAGGCGGGCGGCGGCGCCCGCGCGGTCGTTCCACCAGCCGTCGGGCACCGAGCCCATGA
The DNA here is from genome assembly GCF_010634885.1 of Microbacterium sp. B35-04. Classification (NCBI taxonomy): domain Bacteria; kingdom Bacillati; phylum Actinomycetota; class Actinomycetes; order Micrococcales; family Microbacteriaceae; genus Microbacterium; species Microbacterium sp. B35-04. Next base: position 22,618 of record NZ_MWLP01000047.1, read on the forward strand.
CGTTGGCGACGTCGACGATGACGGCCGGCCGCACATCGAGAAGACCGCGCAGCACCTCCCACGACGCGGCGAAGCCCGGATGCAGCGGATAGTCGGCGACCGCGCCGACGGGGACCCACGCCAACTCTCGACTCTCGGGATCGCTGATGACGGGCTCGAACGGGCGGATGACATCGCCGACGACGGTGGTGTAGGTCCAGTAACCGAGGTCGAGCACGCTCAGCACGCGCGCCTGCACCGCAGCCTCGGGAACACCAGCCTCTTCGGCGGCCTCACGCAGGGCGCCGTCTGACGCGGACTCCCCCTCGTGGCGCGCTCCTCCCGGCAGGGCCCACGTGTCGCCGAAATGACTCCACGAGACCCGGTGCTGCAGCAGCACTCCCCGCTCCGCGTCCACCGCGAGCAGCCCGGCGGCGCCGAAGCGACCCCAGTACCGCTCCCCCGTGGGTGCGACCACCCACGCGTCGCCCGGGTCGCGCGGCCCATCGGGGCGCCGGGGCTCACCAGGGGCGGGGGGCTCGATCGTCACTGTGCCGGCCTTTCGTTCACCGCCAGCCTGTCATACCACCGAGCCACCGGCCGAGGACCGGACCGCCGGGCGTCACGCGATGACTCGCCACAATAGAGCCCATGGACTACGACCTCGACGACGACCCATCCCGCATCCAGCACGATGTCGTGTGGACGTGGCTCTCGACCGAGGCCTATTGGGGACGCTGGCGCACGCGCGCCGACGTCGAGACGCAGATCGGGAACGCCTGGCGCGTCGTCGGCGCGTATCGCCGCGACACCGGCGCGCAGGTCGGGTTCGCCCGCGCGGTGTCGGACGGCGTCGCCTTCGCGTACCTCGCCGACGTCTTCGTGCTCGACGCCCACCGCGGCCACGGTCTCGGCAAGCGGCTGCTGCAGCTCATGATCGACGACGGTCCCGGCCCCGACCTGCGCTGGACGCTGTTCACCGGCGACGCGCACGGCCTCTACCGGCAGTTCGGCTTCGCCGAGCCCGACGCGACCGCGATGGTGCGGCCGGCGTTCGCCCACCGCACCGGCGGCTGACGGTGGTATCCCGCGATCAGCGCTGGCGGCGCTCGCGAACCCGCATGTTGATGACGATCGGCGTGCCCTCGAAGCCGTAGAGCTCGCGCAGGCGTCGCTGGATGAAGCGGCGGTAGCCCGGGTCGAGGAAGCCCGTCGTGAACAGCACGAAGGTCGGCGGGCGGGTCGAGGCCTGCGTGCCGAACAGGATGCGCGGCTGCTTTCCGCCCCGGAGCGGGTGCGGGTGCTCGGCGATGAGCTCGGACAGGAAGGCGTTGAACTTGCCCGTGGGGATGCGCTGATCCCACGACTCGAGCGCGGTCTCGAGCGCCGGCACCAGCTTGTCGAGGTGGCGACCGGTCCGCGCCGAGATGTTCACGCGGGGCGCCCAGGCCACGTGCGCGAGGTCCTGCTCGATCTCGCGCTCGAGGTAGCGACGGCGGTCCTGGCCGTCCATGTCGTCGTCGTTGAGGCGGTCCCACTTGTTGAACGCCAGCACGAGCGCGCGCCCCGACTCGAGCACGAGGTCGATGATGCGGACGTCCTGCTCGCTGAGCGGCTGCGTGACGTCGAGCACCACGACGGCGACCTCCGCCTTCTCGAGCGCAGCCGACGTGCGCAGCGAGGCGTAGAAGTCCGCGCCCTGCTGCAGGTGCACGCGGCGACGGATGCCGGCGGTGTCGACGAAGCGCCAGAGCTTGCCGCCGACCTCGACGATCTCGTCCACGGGGTCGCGGGTGGTGCCGGCGAGCTCGTTCACGACGACGCGCTCCTCGCCCGCGGCCTTGTTGAGCAGCGACGACTTGCCGACGTTGGGACGCCCGAGGATCGCCACGCGGCGGGGGCCGCCGATCTCGTGCTTGGCGACCGCCGACACGTCGGGCAGCACCTTGACGACCTCGTCCAGCAGGTCGGCGACACCGCGACCGTGGATCGCCGAGACCGGGTAGGGCTCACCCAGGCCGAGATTCCACAGTGCGGCTGCTTCGGGCTCCTGCCGAGCATCGTCGATCTTGTTGGCGACGAGGAAGACGGGCTTGCCGGCCTTGCGCAGCAGGCGCACGACGTGCTCGTCGGTCGAGGTGGCGCCCACCATCGCGTCGACGACGAACATCACGACATCGGACAGATCGATCGCGACCTCGGCCTGCAGGGCGACGGAGCGGTCGATGCCCTTGGCGTCGGGCTCCCAGCCGCCGGTGTCGACGATAGTGAAGCGGCGATCCATCCACTCAGCCTTGTAGGTGACGCGGTCGCGCGTCACACCGGGGGTGTCCTCGACGACGGCCTCGCGGCGGCCGAGGATGCGGTTCACCAGGGCGGACTTGCCGACGTTGGGCCGGCCGACGATCGCGACGACGGGAAGCGCCGGGAGGAACTCGATGCCGTCCTCGCCACGCACGAGGCCCGCGAGCAGCTCGGCGTCCTCCTCGTCGAGGTCGTAGTCCTCGAGGCCGGCGCGCAGAGCGGCGGCACGCTGGTCGGCGAGGTCGTCGTCGACGGCGGCGAGGTTCTCGGCGAGCTGGTCGTCGCCGGTGTCTTCGAACTCGTCGAAGTCTTCGGGGGTGCCGGTGGTGTTGTCAGCGGCCATCTCAGGCTCCTGTCTGCTGGTGGTCGACCGCGGGGGTGCTCCGGATCATCGGGACGGACTCTGCCGCCCGGATCACGCCGAGCACGGCGTCCACGGTCTGGTCGAAATCGAGGGAGGTCGAGTCGACGACCTCGACGCCCGGCGCGGCGGTGAGGAAGTCGACGACGGCCGAGTCGGAGGCGTCGCGCTGGTGGAGTGCCGCGGCGACGGCTGCGGCATCCTGCGTCGTCACTTCGGCGCTGCGACGCGCCGCCCGCACCTCCGGTGCCGCCGTGAGGAGGATCCGCACCGGGGCGTCGGGGGCGACCACTGTCGTGATGTCGCGGCCCTCGACGACGACGCCCGGACGCCCGGAGGCGTCCACCAGCGCACGGAACAGCCGGTTCACCGACTCGCGCACGGCGGGCACGCGGGCGACGCCGCTGACGGCATCCGAGACACGCGGCTCGCGGATGGCGTCCGTCACGTCGGCGGCGCCGACACGCACCCAGTACGCATCGGGATCGAGCGAGATCGCGTAGTCGAAAGCGCTCGTGACGTCGAGAACGGATGCCGCATCCGACGTGTCGATGCCGTGCTCGAGGGCGTGCCACGCCAGCGCCCGGTACGCGGCGCCGGTGTCGAGGTAGCCGTACCCCAGGTGCCGGGCGACCTGCTTGGAGACGCTGGACTTGCCGCTGCCGGCCGGCCCGTCGATCGCGACGACGATCGTCCGTGGCGCGTCAGCCGGCCCGCTGCCGGCGTCGTTCGCGGCCCCGCTCTCCGAGCGTGTCGAAGGGGTCGAAGGGTCAGTCATTGGTGGTGCTCGCAATCTTCCAGCCGCGCGATTCGAGCCCGTCGACGGCGCGGCGCACCGCGCTCGGCACGACGCTGATCTCGGCGAGGCCGAACTGGGCGCCCGGCGAGTGCTCGAGGCGCAGGTCCTCGACGTTGACGCCGAGCTCGCCGAGCTCGCCGAACAGCCGGCCCAGCTGGCCGGGGGTGTCGTCCACCATGACGACGACCTGCTCGAAGCGGCGGTTCTGTCCGTGCTTGCCGGGAAGGCGCTCGACGCCGTCGTTGCCGCGGCGGATCGTGTCGGCGACGGCGCGACGAGAGCCGGGGGCGTCGGGCGCGCGCAGCGCGTCGGCGACGGCCGTCAGGTCGGCGGCCAGCAGGTCGAGCACGTCCACGACGGGCGAAGCGTTGGCGCCGAGGATCTGCACCCACAGTTCGGGGGCGGATGCCGCGATGCGGGTCGTGTCGCGCACGCCCTGGCCCGCGAGCCGCAGCGAGCCGTCGGGCGCGTCTACGAAGCGCCCGGCGAGCAGGCTCGCCACGAGCTGCGGGACGTGCGAGACGAGCGCGACCGCGCGGTCGTGGTCTTCGGGAGTCATCTCGAGCGGCGTCGCGCCGAGATCCAGCGCGAGGCCCTCGACGAGGGCGAGATCGGCCGACGGGGTCTCCTCGTCGCGGCATACCACCCACGGCCGCCCGACGAAGATGTCGGCGCGCGCCGAGATCGCTCCCCCGCGCTCGCGCCCGGCAAGGGGATGCGAGCCGATGTAGTGCGTGAGGTCGACGCCGCGCTCGCGCAGCATGTGGAGAGGCTCGAGCTTCACGCTCGCGACATCCGTGACCACCGCGGCCGGGTAGCGGGCGAGCTCGCGCTCGATGACGTCCGCCGTGACGTCCGGAGGCACCGCGACGACGACCAGCGACGGATCGTCGGTGTCGGCGGCATGACGACCGGCCCCGTAGTCGACGGCCAGGCGCAGCTGCGACGGCGAGGTGTCGTCGAGTGCGACGTCGACGCCGCGAGCGGTCAGGGCATGACCGATGCTGGCCCCGAGGAGGCCTGCGCCGACGATCCGCACCGTGCCCTGCACGCGCGGAGCGAGCGCGGACTCTGCGGCGCGCTCGCGCGCCGAGGTCGGCCTCGTGTCGGTCACTTGCGTCTCCTGTTCGCCCCGCAGGGAGGGATCTTCACTCCGCGGACTGATCGCCATCGCGGGTATCGGGCGCGTCCTCCGCCGGCGTGGAAGATGTCGCACTGCGCGCGAGAGTCAGCAGAGCGCCCCGCTCCACTTTAGTCAACTCGCGCGCGCGCCCGGCTGGCAGGGTTCCCAGGTGGAGCGGCCCGAACTGCCGGCGGACGAGTTCGACGACGGGATGACCCACCGCGGCCATCATCCGGCGGACGATGCGGTTGCGCCCGGAGTGGAGGGTGAGCTCGACGAGCGACCCGCCGCCCTCGGCCGACGATGACAGCAGCCGGGCCTTGTCGGCCGCGATCGGGCCGTCCTCGAGGTCGACCCCGTGCACGAGCTTCTGAATGGTCTGTGGTGTGACGCGCCCCTCCACCTTGGCGATATACACCTTGGTGACGCCGAACGAGGGGTGAGCGAGCACATGCGCGAGCTCGCCGTCGTTCGTGAGCACGAGCAGGCCGCTGGTCTCGGCATCCAATCGCCCCACGTTGTAGAGCCGCTCGTCCCAGTCCTTCGTGAAGCGGCGCAGATCGGGCCGACCGCGGTCGTCCTTCATGGAGCTCACGACGCCGGTGGGCTTGTTGAGCATGACGTAGCGCTTCGACTGGTCGAGCTGGATGGCCGTGCCGTCGACGTCGACCAGGTCGTTCTCGGGATCGATGCGCGAGCCGAGCTCGGTCACGACCTCGCCGTTGACGCGCACCCGGCCCGCGACGATGAGATCTTCGGCGACGCGGCGGGACGCGACGCCAGCGTTCGCGAGGACCTTCTGCAGGCGCACGCCCTCGGCGTCACCGCCAGACCCGGTCCCGGTCTTCTCGTGCGAGGTCATCGTGTCCCACTTTCGTTCGCTCCCGCGGCCAGGAACGACCGGAATCGGGACATATGGGCAAAGGGTCGGGACATGGATGCCGGGGACCCGGCGTCCGTCGATCTCATCGCCGTATCCCTTCGTCCAGGCCGCCGCCGACCTCGTCCGCCCTCGACACCTCGTCGGCGCCATCCAGGAGCGGGGAGATGTGGGGCAGCTCATCCAGTGAGTTGATGCCCAGATGCACGAGCAGCGCATCGGTGGTGCCGTAGTTGATGGCGCCGGTCTCGGCATCCGCGAACAGCTCGGTGATGAGCCCGCGCGCGAGCAGCGTGCGCACGACCGAGTCGACGTTGACCGCGCGGATGGATGCGACCTGGCTGCGCGTGACCGGCTGCTTGTACGCGATCACGGCGAGCGTCTCGAGTGCCGCCTGCGACAGCCGCGACGGCGCCTGCCCGCCGACGAACTCGCTGACCAGGTCGTCGAGCTCCTCGCGGACGTACAGGCGCCAGCCACCGCCGACCTCGCGCAGTTCGAAGCCGCGCACCGGCCCACCCGACTTGCCGTCGTAGTCGTCGACGAGCGACTCGATCGCCTGGCGCACCGCGGGCACGGGTGCGCCGACGGCCGCCGCCAGGCTCACCAGGCTCTGCGGCTCCTCGACGATCAGCAGGATCGCCTCCAACCGCCGCGCGACGTCCGTGGTGTCCAGGCGATTCGTCGAAGCATCATCGGTCATAGTCGGCTCCCAAAGTGGCGAGGTTCTCGTCGCTCCAGCGCTGCGCGCTCCACCGGAGCGTCAGCTCGCCGAGCGGCTCGAGCTGTTCGAAGGACAGTGCGGCGTGACGGTAGAGCTCGAGCACCGAGAGGAACCGCGCGACGACCACACCGGACTGTGCGACACCCGCGATGAGCTCGCGGAACGTCAGGGACCCGGCATCCCTCAGCAGGGTCACCACGATCGCGGCCTGCTCGCGAATGCTGATGAGCGGGGCGTGCAGGTGGTCGAACCCGATGCGCGGAAGCTCCTTCGGCGTCATCGCCACGAGCGCCAGTGCGGCGAAGTCGTCGGGGCTGAGCGACCACACCAGCTCGGGGACGGCCTGACGGTACTTCTCGTCGAGCCGCACCGAGCGCGTGTGCCGCACGCTCTCGCGCCGGAGGCAGCGCTCGAACCACGTCGACACCTCTTTGAACGCGCGATACTGCAGCAGGCGCGCGAACAGCAGGTCGCGTGCCTCGAGGAGCGCGACCGACTCGGCGTCGACCAGCTCGCCCTGCGGAAGGAGCCCCGCGACCTTCATGTCGAGCAGGGTCGCGGCGACGACGAGGAACTCGGATGCCTCGTCCAGGTCCTCGTCGGGGCCCAGCTCGCGCAAGTACGCGATGAACTCGTTGGTCACCAGCGACAGCGACACTTCGGTGATGTCGAGCTCGTGCTTGGAGATCAGCGTCAACAGCAGGTCGAAGGGTCCGTCGAAGTTCGACAGCGCGACCCGGAACCCCGGCTCGGTCGCTGAGCCCTCATCGGCCACAGAGCCCTCATCGGCCACAGAGCCCTCATCGGTCCCTGAGCTTGTCGAAGGGTCAGGCGACAGCGCCACGGGCGACCAGCTCTCGCGCCAGCCGCAGGTAGGCCTGCGCGGCAGCGTGCTCGGGCGCGAACTCGGTGATCGGCATGCCTGAGACGGAGGCATCCGGGAACTTGACGGTACGGCCGATGACCGTCTCGAGGACGTCGTCGCCGAAGGCGTCGACCACACGCTCGAGCACCTCGCGCGAGTGCAGAGTGCGCGCGTCGTACATCGTCGCGAGCACGCCGTCGAGCGTGATCGTCGGGTTGAGGCGGTCGCGCACCTTGTCGATCGTCTCGATCAGCATCGCGACGCCGCGCAGGGCGAAGAACTCGCACTCGAGCGGGATGACGACGCCGTGGCTGGCGGTGAGCGCGTTGACGGTGAGCAGGCCCAGCGACGGCTGGCAGTCGATGAGCACCACGTCGTAATCGGGGCTGACCTTCCGCAGCGTGCGAGAGAGCGTCTGCTCGCGGGCGACCTCGTTGACGAGGTGCACCTCGGCGGCCGAGAGGTCGATGTTCGCCGGGATGACGTCGAGGTTCGGGACTCGCGAGTGGACGACGACCTCGTGCGGGTCGCGCTTGCCGTCGAGCAGCAGGTCGTAGATCGTGGGGATCTCGTGCGTCGGGATGCCGAGACCCGCCGACAGCGCGCCCTGCGGGTCGAAGTCGACCGCGAGCACTTTGCGTCCGTAGCTCGCGAGGGCTGCGGCCAGGTTGATGGTGGTCGTCGTCTTGCCGACGCCGCCCTTCTGGTTGCAGAGGGCGATGATGCGAGCCGGGCCGTGGCCGTCGAGCTTCGGCGGCGTGGGGAACCCCTGGTAGGGACGCCCGGTCGGCCCGATGGGAACCTCGTACTCCGAGGCCTTCCCCGATCTGGTCTTCGCCGTGCTGTCAGCCACCGTGCTCCCGCTTCCTCGTGCTCGCTCGATCCTAGTGGGCCGTAGGCGAAATCCTTCAGCAAAGCGCCGCGGCGGCAGGAGATGTCCGCCACGTCGACCCGCCGGAGACCCCTACCGCGCGCGCGGGTGCGACGTGGCGTACACGTCGCGCAGCGCGTCGACCGACACATACGTGTAGATCTGCGTGGTCGCCACCGAGGCGTGCCCGAGCAGCTCCTGCACGACGCGCACATCTGCGCCGCCCTGCAGCAGGTGTGTGGCGAACGAGTGCCGCAGGGTGTGGGGCGAGACGTGCGCGGTGAGGTGGGCACGATCGGCCGCCGACTGCATGATCAGCCAGGCGCTCTGCCGCGACAGCGGCGCTCCCCGCGCCCCGAGGAACAGCTTCGGCGTGGCGCGGCCGCGCAGCGAGAGCTCGGGTCGGGCGCGGATGAGGTAGGCGTCGACGGCGGCGCGGGCGTACGAGCCTACGGGGACGATGCGCTCCTTCGAGCCCTTTCCGCGCACCCGCAGCACGTCCCCGTGGGCGACGTCGTCGACGTCCAGCTGCACGATCTCCGACACACGCGCGCCGGTCGCGTACAGCAGCTCGAGGAGCGCCCGATCACGCGTGCCGACCACGTCGCCCGGCGCTCCGCCCCCGGTGCCCGAGACGTCGGCATCGGTCGACGGCGCCGGGCCGGAGGCATCCAGCAGCTTCTCCACCTGCTCGATGGTGAGAGCCTTCGGAAGCCGCCGCGCCTGCTTCGGCGGACGCAGATTCGACGACGGATCGGCCTGCTCGATGCCCTCGCGCGCGAGGAACCGGTGCAGTCCCCGCACCGACGACTGCAGACGGGCGAGCGACGACGCCGCGATCGGAGGGTCGCCGGCCGCGCGGTCGGCAATGAAGCTGGCGAGGGTCACCGATGTGACCGCGCTGGTCTCGCCGATGCCCTGCTCGCGCAGCCAGCCGGCATAACCGGCGAGATCGCGCCGGTACGCGGCGACCGTGTTCTCCGACAGGCCGCGCTCGATCGCGACGTGGCGCAGGTAGGCGTCCACCGCACGATCGATGTCCATGTCAGGCGATCTTCATGTCAGCCGACCGAGCTCTCCCCGGCGCCTCGAAGACGCTCCGCCGCCGCCAGAACGCCTACGGCGAGGATGCCGTTGCGCAGCCGCCCCGCGAAGATGCCCGCCACAGCTTCGGCGATGGGCACCCACTCGAGGCGGATGTCGGCCTCCTCGTCCTCCCGTGCGTGGACGTCGTCGGCCGGCGACAGGCCGCGCGCGAGGAAGAGGTGGACGATCTCGTCGTTTCCACCCGGCGTGGTGAAGATGCTCACCAGCGGCTCCCACGAGGAGGCGACCAGGTCGACCTCCTCGGCGAGCTCGCGGCGCGCCGTCTCGATCGGCGCCTCGCCGGCGATGTCGAGCAGCCCCGCCGGGATCTCCCAGTCGCGGAGGCGGATCGGATGCCGGTACTGCTGGATCAGCAGCACCCGGCCGTCGTCGTCCACCGCGACCACCGCAGCGGCCCCCGGGTGGTCGACGTACTGGCGCACGATCTGACCTTCGCCGTAGGCGACGGTGTCGCTGCGCACATCCCAGACGCGTCCCTCGTAGACCAGCTCGCTCTCGAGGATGGCGGCAGCGACGGGCTCGTCCGCGAGAAGCGCCGGCGCAGGGGTCGCGGCAGCGACAGGCTGTTGCGACCGCTCGTCCGTCACGTCAGCGGCCCGCGAGCTCGTCGAACGGCTCCACCTCGAACAGCTCGCTCGCGCTATGACGCTCGAGGGCCGCGCCGACCAGTCCGCGGAACAGCGGGTTGGCATCCGTGGGGCGCGAGCGCAGCTCGGGGTGCGCCTGGGTCGCGATGTAATACGGGTGAACGTCGCGGGGCAGCTCGACGTACTCGACGAGGTTGAGATCGGGGTTGATGCCCGAGAACACCAGGCCCGCCTCGGCGATCCGGTCGCGGTAGCGGTTGTTCACCTCGTAGCGGTGGCGGTGGCGCTCCGACGCGCGGCTCGAGCCGTAGACCTCGGCGGCGATCGAGCCCTCCGCCAGCTCGGCCGGGTAGAGCCCGAGGCGCATCGTGCCGCCCATGTCGCCGCGGTCGAGGATGTCGACCTGCTCCTCCATCGTCGCGATCACGGGGTGCTCGGTGTCGGGATCGAACTCGCTCGACGACGCGTCCTCGATGCCGGCGACGTGGCGCGCGTACTCGATGACGATGCACTGCAGGCCGAGGCAGATGCCGAGCGTCGGGATGCCCTGCTCGCGTGCGAATTTCAGCGCGCCGATCTTGCCCTCGATCCCGCGGATGCCGAACCCGCCCGGGATGATGATGCCGTCCAGCGGCGCGAGCGCCTTGGCGGCGCCCTCCGGCGTCTGGCACTCGTCCGACGGGATCCACCGGATGTTGACGTGCGTCTCCTGCGCGAACCCGCCGGCCTTGAGCGCCTCGGTGACCGAGAGGTAGGCATCCGGAAGGTCGATGTACTTGCCCACGAGGCCGATCGTGACCTCATGCTTGGGGTTGTGCACCGCGTTCAGCACGCGCTGCCAGCGGGACCAGTCCACGCCGTCGGCCTTCGACAGGCCGAGGGTGCGCACGATGTACTCGTCGAGCCCCTGCTCGTTGAGCATCGACGGGATGTCGTAGATGCTCGGCACGTCGACGGCATTCACCACGGCGCCTTCGTCGACGTCGCACATCAGCGCGATCTTCCGCTTGTTCGCCTCGGTGACCGGGCGATCGCTGCGCAGCACGAGCGCGTCGGGCTGGATGCCGATGGAGCGCAGCGTCGCCACGGAGTGCTGCGTGGGCTTGGTCTTCTGCTCCCCCGAGGCACCCATGAACGGGACGAGCGACACGTGCACGAAGAAGACGTTGTTGCGGCCGAGCTCGTGACGGATCTGGCGGGCCGACTCGATGAACGGCTGCGACTCGATGTCGCCGACCGTCCCGCCGATCTCGGTGATGATGACGTCGGGCTTGGGCGACTCGTCGGCCTGCAGGCGCATGCGGCGCTTGATCTCGTCGGTGATGTGCGGGATCACCTGGACGGTGTCGCCGAGGTACTCGCCGCGACGCTCCTTGGCGATCACCTGCGAATAGATCTGGCCGGTCGTGACGTTGGCCGCCTGGCTCAGTTCGATGTCGAGGAAGCGCTCGTAGTGGCCGATGTCGAGATCCGTCTCGGCGCCGTCGTCGGTCACGAAGACCTCGCCGTGCTGGAACGGGTTCATCGTTCCCGGATCCACGTTCAGATACGGGTCGAGCTTCTGCATCACGACGTGAAGACCCCGCGCCGTCAGAAGGTTTCCGAGGCTCGCAGCGGTGAGGCCCTTGCCCAAAGAGGAAACGACACCACCCGTCACGAAGATGTGCTTGGTGGTGTCGTTCGAATTGTCGCCGCGGGAAGAACCAGAAGTCTGCATCACGGGCTTTTATCCTATCAGGCTGTATTTCGATGAGCTTCGCAGAAGCTGGCGACACGCGGAGCAGGCGCCGAATCTCAGTCGACTTCGGTGCGAAGGCCCAGCAACTCGCGGGCGTGTGTCAGAGCGGCGTCCGAATCGGGCATGCCCGACAGCAGGCGTGCCATCTCGGCCTCGCGGTCCGCGCCCTCCAGGCGGCGGACATCGGATGCCGTGACCGAGCCGTCGTTCGCCTTCACGACAGTCAGGTGGTTGGCGGCGAACGCCGCGACCTGCGCGAGGTGGGTCACCGCGATCACCTGCGACGACTCGGACAGACGGGCGAGGCGCCGTCCTACCTCGATCGCCGCGGCGCCGCCGATGCCGGCATCCACCTCGTCGAACACGAACGTCGGCACCGGGTCGACGGCCGCGATCACGACCTCGATGGCGAGCATGACGCGGCTGAGCTCTCCCCCGCTCGCGCCGCGCGAGACCGCGCGCGGCTCGGCACCGGGGTGCGGGGCGAGGAGGATCGCGACGTCATCGCGCCCTGACGCCGTCTCGGCTCCTGCGGTGACCGCCACCTCGAGCCGGGCATCCGGCATCGCGAGGGCGCGCAGCTCGGCCGTCACCGCCGCGCCCAGGCGCGCGGCCGCCTCGGTCCGCGCGGCGGTCAGCACGGCTGCGGTCTGGTCGAGGGCAGCGGCCGCGGCATCCCGCTCCTCGGTCAGCCGTTCGATGCGACCGGAGTCGTCGTCGAGCTCGGCGAGTCGGGCAGAGCCCGTGTCGAGCAGCTCGATCGCGGCGTCGAGCGTGCCGTGCGCGCGCACGAGTCCCGCGAGCACCGCGCGCCGCTCCTCGACGGCGGCCAGCTCGTGCGGTCCCGACTCGTCAAGATCGGCGAGATAGCCGGCGAGGGCTGCCGCGATATCGGCGACACGATAGCCGAGGTCGGCCAGCTGGCCCGCGAGCTCTTCGAGCACGGGGTCGTGCACGCGCTCGAGGACGCGTCGCGACTCGGCGAGCAGTGTGGCGGCATCGGGCTCGTCGCCTTCACCCGAGAGGCCGTCGTGGGCGGTCGCGGCGGCAACCCGCAGCTCCTCGGCATTCGCCAGCCGCTCAGCGCGGGCGGCGAGGTCGGCGTCCTCTCCGGGCTGCGGAGCGGCCTGCTCGATGTCGGCGAGCTGCGACCGCAGTTCGTCGGCCTCACGAGCACGCGCGTCGCGATCGTCCGTGAGCTGCGAGAGCTCGCGGTCGATCGCTCGCCAGTGCTCGAACGATCGCCGGTAGGCGTCTCGCGCGGTCTGGACGGTCTCGCCGCCGAAGCGGTCCAGCGCGTCGCGCTGCGCCGCGGCGGAGCGCAGTCGCAGCTGATCGGACTGCCCGTGCACCACCACGAGCTCGTCGGCGAGGTCGGCGAGCACCCCTGCCGGCGCGGCACGCCCGCCGACGGAGGCGCGGCCGCGTCCTTCGCTCGAGATCGAGCGCCCGATGTACAGCTCGGCTCGGCCACCGCCGATGGGCTCGACGTCGCCGCCCGCCTCGCGTACGCGCGCGGCGACGGGCCCGTCCTCGGGCACGATCCAGACGCCGTCCACCGTGGCCTGCGAGGCGCCGGCGCGCACGGCACCCGAGTCGGCCCGCTGGCCGAGCAGCAGGCCGAGACCGGTGACCACCATCGTCTTGCCGGCGCCGGTCTCCCCCGTGATCGCCGTGAACCCCGCGCCGATCGGCAGTGTCGCCTCGGCGATCACGCCGAGGTCGCGCAGGCGCATCTCCTCGATCACGGCGCCACCTCGGAGGTGACCGGCAGGAGGCCGGTGATCGCAGCGGGGCCCCGCCAGCCTTCGACGGGAAGACGGAACTTGCGCACGAGGCGATCGGTGAACTGCGCGGGGTGCAGACGCGCGAGGCGCACGGGGCGATCGGAGCGCCGCACCACCACGCGGGCGCCGGGAGGCAGGTCGTGCGAGCGACGACCGTCGCACCACAGGATGCCGGTGCCGTTCGTGCGCTCGAGCACCTCGATCGCGACCGAGTGCTCCGGGCCGACGACGAGGGGCTTGGCGAAGAGCGCGTGCGCCGACAGCGGCACCACGGCGATCGCCTCGACCGTCGGCCAGATGACCGGACCACCCGCGGAGAAGTTGTAGGCGGTCGAGCCGGTCGGCGTCGACACGACCATGCCGTCGCACCCGAACGTCGACAGCGGTCGCCCGTCGATCTCGACGACGACCTCCAGCATGCGCTCGCGGCTGGCCTTCTCCACCGTCGCCTCGTTGAGGGCCCACGTCTCGTAGATGACGGAGTCCGCGGTGTCCTTCACCCTCACCTGGAGCGCCATGCGCTCCTCGACCTCGTATTCGCGGGCGATGACGCGGCGAACGGCCTCGTCCATGTCATCCCGCTCGGTCTCGGCGAGGAAGCCGACGTGGCCCATGTTGATCCCGAGCACCGGGGCGCGACCGTCCCTGACGAGCTCCGCGGCACGCAGGATGGTGCCGTCCCCGCCGAGCACGATCGCCAGCTCGATCTCACCGACCGACGCACCCACGCCCAGCAGCGCGACGTCACCGATCGCCGCACCCGCGGCGAGCAGCTCCTCCGCATCGTCCGCCGCGAACACCGGCTGCGCACCCGCGGCGCGAAGGGCGTCGACGACGCGCTCGGCGGCGGTGACGGTCTCGGCGCGATGCGCGTGCGCCACGACGAGGATGCTGCGCCCGGCCTGCGCCTGAACCTGCAGGTCGTGCGGTGCGTCGGCGTTGTTCATCGGCTCCCCGCCAGTCGGTTCACAGTGCCTGACCATTCTGTCGGATTGCTCCCCCGGCCCGGCGCGAGGTGCGCGATGAACTCCGAATTGCCGTGCGTGCCCGCGATCGGGGAGGAAACGAGGCCGCACGTGCCGAGCCCTACGTCCCACGCCGCCCACAGCACGCGTGCGACGGCATCCGCTCGCAGCACCGGGTTGGTCACCAGGCCGCCCTTCACCGCGGTGCGACCGACTTCGAACTGCGGCTTGACGAGCAGCACGAGATCCGCATCGGATGCCGCCACCGCCCGGGCCGCCGGCAGCACGTGCGACAGCGAGATGAACGACAGATCGCCCGTCACGATCGACGGCGGCTCCGCGACGCCGCTCGCCTCGGCAAGCGAGTCGGGAGTCATGTAGCGGACGTTGAACCCCTCGATCGATATGACGCCGGGGTCGTCGGCGACGGATGCCGCGAGCTGGCCGTGTCCGACATCCACCGCGATCACCGGCTCGGCGCCGCGCTCGCGGAGCACCTGCGTGAACCCGCCGGTGGAAGCCCCCATGTCGAGCGCCACGCGGCCCCGCACGTCGAGGTCGAAGGCGTCCAGGCCGGCGATCAGCTTGTGCGCCGCGCGGCTGACGTAGTGATCGGCACCGGCGACCTCGATGAGAGTCTCGTCGCCCACTGGGGTCGAGGCCTTCACCACCGGGCGACCGTCGACGCTCACGAATCCTTCGGCGATGAGTGTCGCGGCGTGAGTGCGGGAGCGCGCGAGACCGCGGGCGGCGAGAGCGGCGTCGAGCCGGCTCGTCATGACGGGGAGCCCGGGGTCGCCTCGAGGCGACGGGCGAGCGTGTCGTGCAGCGAGTCGTAGGCGTCGGCGCGAGTGGCCAGCGGCTGCGCCTCGATCACTTCGAGCGTGGAGAGGAGGTCGCCTGTCTCGTCGTCACGCGGGCTGGCCTGGTCCATTCATCCAGACTACGGGGGCAGCACGACAGTCGTCCGGATTCGAGGCGGCGTGACGGGTCAGGGGCGGTGGAACGGGTCGGCGTACAGCCGCTCCGGCACGCGGAAGCCGAAGATCGCCCGACCGCTCGCCCAGATCGCTGCGGCACCCGCGCGCACCAGATCGATCGCGCGATCGCCCTCGCTGAGGATGCGGACGTCGGCGCCGTCGATCGCCACACGCGCCTCGCGCACGGTGGCGACGCCGTCCTTCACCTGCACCTCGGGATATGGCTCGTGCAGTTCACGAAGGTCGCCCAGGATGTACGTCGGCCGCGAATTCTCCGGAGCGGCAAGCACGTGCTTGGGCCGGTCGACCCCCGTCAGCACGAGCGCAGAAGCAATGCCGGCGCGGTTCGCCCCGAGGATGTCGGTGTCGAGCCGGTCACCCAGGAAGAGCGGATGCTGCGCACCGAACCGCGCGACGGCCTCCTGGAAGATCGGCGTCTCGGGCTTACCTGCCACGGTGGCGAGCCGGCCCACCGCCGTATGCACGGCGGATACGAGCGTGCCGTTGCCAGGAGCGATGCCGCGCGACTGCGGGATCGTCCAGTCCGTGTTCGTGGCGACCCACGGGATGCCGCCTTCCTCCTCGGGCGTCTTGAGGGCGAACGCGGCCTCGGCGAGCTGCGTCCAACCGACCTCGGGCGCGAATCCCTGCACGACGGCCGCCGGCGCGTCGTCCGCGCTGCGCGTGACGACGAACCCGGCCTTCTCGACCTCGACCACGAGTCCGTCGCCGCCGACCACGAGGATCGTCGAACCCGGGGCGATCTTCTCCGCGAGCAGCCGCATCGCCGCCTGAGGGCTGGTCACGACATCGCTCGGATCCGTCGCCAGGCCGAGCTCGCTCAGGTGCGCCGCCACCGAGGCATCCGTGCGTGCCGCGTTGTTGGTGATGTAGGCGATGGCAGCACGGCCGTCCCTCGCACGATTCAGGCTCTCCACCGCGTGCGGCAGCGCCCCTGCGCCGGCGTAGACGACGCCGTCGAGGTCGGCCAGTACGACGTCCACACCGTCGAGCGGGGCGGGCGTCACAGCCCGCCGCCCGAAGAGTGCCATCAGCGCTGGGCCTCGTCGGTGTCGGCGTCCGCCTCCGCTTCCGCGGCTGCGTCGGCTCCGGCTCCGGCTCCGGGCTCCGGCGTGTCGACGCCGGCCTCGACGAGGATCTCAGCGACCTCAGCGGCGACCGAGAGCTCCTCCTGCGGGCTCAGCTCCAGCTCGGCCTCGGCCACGTCGCCGTCCTCGTCGGACGTCTCGACCTGGTGATCTTCGCCGTTCTGGACTTCCTCGTCGGACGCCTCGACCCGGCCTTCCGGGTCGATCTCGTCGTCCTGGTCGTCGTCGTCCTGGTCGGCCTCGTCGTCCTCGAACGACTCCTCGTCGTCGACCTCGTCGTAGGACTGGTCATCGTCGAACGCCTCGTCCTCGTCGTCTTCGTCGATGACTTCCTCGATGACCTCCTCGACGAGCATCGTCTCGAGGTCGTCAAGACCAGCCGCCGCGTCGATCGCCTGTCCGGCGACGACGGCGCGATGCTGCCACTGCGCCGCCTCGTCGGTGCGGCCCAGCTCCTCGAGCACGGCGGCTCGCGCGGCGAACAGTCCCGGGCTCCATTCGAAGGCGCGATCGGGGTCGAACTCAGGGATGTCGAGCTCCTGCAGCGCGCGCTCGGGTTCGCCGAGATCGAGACGTGCCCCCGACATGGCGATCGCCAGCTCCACGCGGACCGAAGTGTCCAGCGTTGCGCGGTCCACCGAACGTCCCACCTCGAGGGCGCGGTCGGCGCGGCCGACGCCACGTTCGCTGTCGACCATGAGCGCGATCTGGTCGTCGCGTCCGGAGATGCGCCGGTAGGTGCGCAGCTCACGCAGCGCGAGAGCGAAATCGCCCGTCGCATAGGCGGTGATCGCGAGCGTCTCCCGGACGATCGCGATGCGCCCGGCACGTCGGGACGCCGACAGCGCATGCTGGTGCGCCAGCGCGGGGTCCTCGTCGATGAGCTCCGATGCCATCGCCAGGTGGCGCGCCACCTCGTCGGCGTTCTCCTTGCTCAGCGTCTTCAGCTCGTTGCGTGCGGCCGTCGGCAGGTCTTGCGGGGTGACGTCGTCCGGGATGAACGGGTCGTCGTGCCGAGCGCGGACCGGACGGATCTCTCCCTCGCGGACCTCACGATCGGGACGATTCGCGCCACCGCGCGTCGGACGCGCGCTGCGCTCGTACGGCTTGCGGTCTCCGTCGCGAGGTGCGTAGGGACGGTCGCCGTCACGCTTCTGGTACGGCTT
>NZ_MWLP01000048.1:0-43218 GCF_010634885.1 Microbacterium sp. B35-04
CCCTCAAGAGCCAGGCGCTGGGCAACCAGTACTTCGGCGCGTAGCCGGACGACAACAGCCGAGCGGCTGCCTCGTTTCTATTCATCCGCTCTGCTGTCCGTGCGGCGCGTGAGCGCTCAGCTGATCTTCTTGCGATAGATCGACATCGAGATGACGTACGCGACGATCAGGATGCCGACCAGCCATGCCATCGCGACCCAGATGTCGCTGCCGACGGGCTCGCCCGCGAAGAGCGCCCGCATCGAGTCGACGATCGAGGTGACCGGCTGGTTCTCGGCGAACCACTGCACAGGCCCCGGCATGCTCTCGGTCGGGACGAACGCGGAGCTGATGAACGGCAGGAAGATGAGCGGGTACGAGAACGCGCTCGCGCCGTCCACCGTCTTCGCCGACAGTCCCGCGATCACCGCGAGCCACGTGAGGGCCACTGTGAAGAGGACGAGCATGCCGATGACGCCCAGCCAGGCGCCGAAGCCGGCCCCCGTCCGGAACCCCATGAGCAGCGCTACGCCGATGACGACGGCGAGTGACACGAGGATGGAGACGAGCGACGTCAGCACGTGCGCCCACAGCACTCCCGATCGCGCGATCGGGAGGGACTGGAACCGCTCGAAGATGCCGCCCTGCATGTCCAGAAACAGCCGGTAGGCCGTGTACGCGATGCCGGACGCGATCGTGATGAGAAGGATGCCGGGCAGCATGTAGTCGATGTACGATCCCTTCCCGGTGTTGATCGCCCCACCGAAGACGTAGACGAACAGCAGCATCAGGGCGATCGGCGTGACCGCGGTGGTGATGATGGTGTCGGGGCTGCGCAGGATGTGGCGCAGCGACCGGCTGGTCAGAACCGCGGTGTCGCGGATGGTGTGAGCGGTCATCGTCCTTCCTTCCGTGTCGTGGGAGCGCCGCTCTCGGCGTCTCCAGATTCTGCGGGCTCTTCCTCGCCGGTGAGTGCGAAGAAGACGTCCTCAAGACTGGGCTGCTTCTCGACGTACTCGACCTTCGCCGGCGGCAGCAGCTGCTTGAGCTCCTGCAGGGTGCCGTTGACGATGATGCGTCCCTTGTGCAGGATCGCGATGCGGTCGGCGAGATGCTCGGCCTCTTCGAGGTACTGGGTGGTCAGCAGCACGGTCGTGCCGCTGCGGGTCAGCTCCTTGACGGCATCCCAGACCTCGAGGCGCGCCGCCGGGTCGAGGCCGGTCGTGGGCTCGTCCAGGAAGATCACCGGCGGGTTGCCGATGAGGCTCATCGCGATGTCGAGTCGACGGCGCATGCCGCCGGAGTAGGTCGACGCCCTGCGGGAGCCGGCCTCGATGAGCGAGAAGCGGGCGAGGAGCCCGTCGGCGATCCCGCCGGGGTCGGGAAGGTGCCGCAGCTGGGCGATGAGCACCAGGTTCTCGCGTCCGGTCAGGACCTCGTCGACGGCGGCGAACTGCCCGGTGAGGCTGATCGTCTCGCGCACCTTCTGCGACTGGGCGACGACGTCGAACCCCGCGACGGCTGCCGTGCCGGCATCCGCCTTGAGAAGCGTCGCCAGGATCCGCACGACCGTGGTCTTGCCGGCGCCGTTCGACCCGAGGAGCGCGAAGATACTCCCTCGCGCCACCTCGAAGTCGACGCCGCGCAGCACGTGGAGGTCCTTGTAGGACTTCTCGAGCCCCTGAACCTTGATGGCGGTGTCGGTGGTCATCTCTGCTCTCCTTCTGCCTCGTCGATCGCCTTGTTGAGGCGAGCGCGCTCCTTGTCGATCCACTGCTTGCCGGAGTATGCGGCGGTGAACTCCTCGGCGAACGTCGCGGGCTCGTCGCCCACGATGTCGCGCACCGGCGTGCCGTCGGCGGCGGCGCGCTCCCAGAGGTCGGCGGAGTCGCTGAGCATCTGGATCATCGTCTCGCCGTCGGTCATCCCGCCGGAGTACATGAAATAGCGGTCCAGCGCCTTCGCGGCCGCGCGGTAGGGCTCGGGGAGAGCCTCGATGCGGGCCTTGTACTGGCGGTACTGCTTCTTCTGCTCAAGCGAGCCGGTGACGATCTCGTACCACTTGGCGGCCATGATCAGTCCTCTTCCTTGGGGGTGGGGTTGTTGTCTGCGTTCTGGTGGTGAAGCTGTTCGATGCGTTCTGCGAGGAAGGTCCACGTCCTCCAGAACTCCGCGAGCTGGTCGCGGCCCTGCGCATTGAGGGAGTACACCTTGCGAGGCGGTCCCTTCTCCGACGGAACCTTCTCGACGTCGACGAGGCCACGCTGCTCGACCCTGACCAGCAGGGCGTACACGGTGCCCTCGGCGATGTCGGAGAAGCCCTGGTCGCGCAGCCACGAGGTGATCTCGTACCCGTAGGCGGATCGGCCGGACAGGATCGCCAACACGATGCCCTCCAGCGTGCCCTTGAGCATCTCGGTCTCCTGCTTGCCCATCGCGCACCTCCTTGATCTACTCAGTGATGTTGACTACCGGTAGACAGTAACACTAGGTACCAGTACTTAGCAACACCGAATACCGAGCTTTTTCGCGGAGCCCGGAAAGACGAAGAGCGGATGCCTCTCATGAGGCATCCGCTCCTTGGGGATGTTTCTTGGTGCCGGTGGTGGGAGTCGAACCCACACGCCCTTGCGGGCAACCGAGTTTGAGTCGGTCGCGTCTGCCATTCCGCCACACCGGCCCGCGCGGCATGCCGCGCGTCCGCGAACGACCATACCGTAGGATTCAATGGTGACTGAGCAGGAGCAGACCGCCGCATCGACGGCATCCACCCCCCGTCGAGTCGTCGTTGCGGAGGATGAGTCGCTCATCCGGCTCGACATCGTCGAGATCCTCCGCGACAACGGATTCGACGTCGTGGGAGAGGCCGGAGACGGTGAGACGGCGGTGGCCCTGGCCACGGAGCTGCGTCCTGATCTGGTGATCATGGACGTGAAGATGCCGCAGCTCGACGGCATCTCGGCCGCCGAGAAGCTCAGCAAGAACCACATCGCCCCCGTCGTGCTGCTCACCGCCTTCAGCCAGAAGGAGCTCGTCGAGCGCGCGAGCGAGGCGGGCGCCCTCGCCTACGTCGTCAAGCCGTTCACCCCGAACGACCTGCTGCCGGCCATCGAAATCGCCCTCGCCCGCTACGAGCAGATCATCACGCTCGAGGCTGAGGTCGCCGACATGGTCGAGCGCTTCGAGACCCGCAAGCTCGTCGACCGCGCCAAGGGCCTCCTCAACGAGAAGATGGGCCTCTCCGAGCCCGAGGCGTTCCGCTGGATCCAGAAGGCGTCCATGGACCGCCGGCTCACCATGCAGGACGTCGCCAAGGCGATCATCGAGCAGCTGGCCCCCAAGAAGGGCTGACTGCCTCACGAGTTTCCAGAAGCGGGTGCCTCCACCGGAGGCATCCGCTTCTCGTTTCGACAGGCTCAGCGACCAGGGGTCGGCAGCGCCTTGATGTGGTTCGTGATGCGCACGGTCGAGCAGCGGCGGCCCTGGTCGTCGGTCACGACGATCTCGTGCACGGTGAGGCTGCGACCGAGGTGGATCGGCGTGCACACCCCCGTGACATAGCCGGAGGTCGCCGAGCGCGTGTGCGTGGCGTTGATGTCGACGCCGACCGCGAGGCGTCCTGGGCCGGCGTGGAAGTTCGCGTGCATCGACCCGAGCGACTCACCCAGCACGACGTAAGCGCCGCCGTGGAACAAGCCGACCGGCTGCGTGTTGCCCTCGACCGGCATGCGGGCCACGGCGCGTTCGGGCGTGAACTCGAGCCATTCGAAGCCCATCTTCTCGGCGAGAGCGCCGAGCCCACGGCCCCGCGCCCATTCGATTCCGTCGACGGCGACGGGGGAGTGGTCGGGCATGGCACACCTTCGCATGGGGCGGCAGCCGGGGGTGCTGCGTGGAAATCGGCTGTCGTCTGCCCTGGCTAGGCTTGCAGGGTGACGGACTCCGCAAAGCCTACCCTTCTCGTCGTCGACGGCCATTCGCTGGCCTACCGGGCTTTCTACGCCCTCCCGGTCGACAACTTCTCCACGAAGGACGGGCAGCACACGAACGGGATCTACGGGTTCCTGGCGATGCTGATCAACCTGATCAAGGCGGAGAAGCCGACCCACCTCGCCGTGGCTTTCGACACGTCCCGCCAGTCCTTCCGCACCCGCGAGTACACCGAGTACAAGGCCAACCGCTCCGAGACGCCGTCCGAGTTCAAGGGCCAGATCCCGCTCCTGCAGGACTGCCTCGCGGCCATGAGCATCCGGATCCTCCAGCAGGAGGACATCGAGGCCGACGACATCCTCGCGACCCTCGCCACGCAGGGCGTCGCTAAGGGCTTCCGCGTGCTCGTGTGTTCGGGCGACCGCGACACCATCCAGCTGGTCAACGACGACGTGGTGCTGCTCTATCCCAACGTGCAGGGCGTCTCGCAGCTCAAGCGCTACGATCGCGACGCCGTCATCGAGCGCTACGGCGTGCCGCCCGAGATGTACCCCGACGTCGCGGCGCTCGTCGGCGAGACGAGCGACAACCTGCCCGGCGTGCCGAAGGTGGGCGAGAAGACCGCGGTGAAGTGGCTGAACCAGTTCGGCTCGCTGGACGCGCTCCTGGACGGCGCCGACACCATCAAGGGCGTGGTGGGCGGCAACCTGCGCGACCACGTCGAAGATGTGCGCCGCAACCGTCGCCTGAACCGGCTGATGACCGACGTGGAGCTGCCGCTCGGCCCCGACGACCTCGAGGTGCAGCCGATGGACGCGCAGGCCGTGCGCGACATCTTCTCGCGGCTCGAGTTCAAGACGCTCATTCCGCGCGTCGCCGAGCTCGCGGGCATCGAGCAGCAGATGGCGGCGGTGTCATCCGCCGCCGCCGAGCTCGCGCCGGTCGCCGCCGAGCTCGCCCCGGCGGACTTCGCCGCGTGGCTCGAGGGCCAGACCGCTGAGGTCGGGGTCACGATCGCCGTCGAGGGCGGCCTTCCGTCGCGCATCGGCGTGGCGACGCTCGACGCTGCGGCCGAGGCATCCTGGACCCCGGAGCTCGCCGCCGCGCTCGAGCCCTGGCTCGCGTCCGACGCGCCGAAGGCCTTGGCCGACGCCAAGCCGCAGGTGAAGGCGCTCCGCCGCGCCGGCCTGCGGGTGGGCGGCTTGGCCTTCGACGTGATCATCGCCGGCTGGCTGCTGCGACCGAGCTTCCCCGACAAGACGCTCGCCGATCTGGTGGACCGCTACCTCGACGAGAAGCTTCCCGAGGCCGACCCCGCCCAGCTGGTGCCCGAGACCGAGGGCGCCACCACGGGCCAGCTGTCGTGGTACCTGGTGCGCGTCGTCCGTGCGGTGCGGGCCGAGCTGCCCGACAGCGTCTCGGCAGTCCTCACCGACATCGAGCTGCCGACGCTGCACACCCTCGCCGACATGGAGCTCGCCGGTGTCGCGGTCTCGCACGACCGGCTGTCGGCGTTCTCCGGCGAACTCGCCGCCCGGGCGGACACCCTCGCCCTGCAGGCGTACGCGGCGATCGGCCGCGAGGTGAACCTCGGCTCGCCGAAGCAGCTGCAGGAGGTCCTGTTCGAAGAGCTGCAGCTGCCGAAGACGCGCAAGACCAAGACCGGCTATTCGACGGATGCCGCGGTCCTGGCCGATCTGCAGGAGACCAACCCGCATCCGTTCCTCGACCTGCTGCTCCAGCACCGCGAGGCGACCAAGCTCCGGCAGATCATCGAGTCGCTCGACAGCGCCATCGGCGGCGATCGGACGAGCGGGGCTGACGGCCGGATCCACACCACGTACGTCCAGACCGGCAGCCAGACCGGCCGACTCTCGAGCACCGACCCGAACCTGCAGAACATCCCCATCCGCACCGAGGAGAGCCGCCGCATCCGTTCCGCCTTCATGGTGGGCGAGGGGTACGAGACGCTGCTCACCGCCGACTATTCGCAGATCGAGATGCGGATCATGGCGCACCTCTCGGAGGATCCCGGCCTGATCGAGGCGTTCAACTCCGGAGAGGACACGCACCGCTTCGTCGGCTCGCGCGTGTTCGGGGTCGCTCCCGAGGACGTCACCCCGGCCATGCGCACCAAGGTCAAGGCGATGTCGTACGGTCTCGTCTACGGCCTCTCCGCGTTCGGGCTGTCGAAGCAGCTGCGCATCGAGCAGGCCGAGGCCAAACAGCTCATGATGGAGTACTTCGCCCGCTTCGGCGCCGTGCGCGACTACCTCCGCTCGTCGGTCGAGCAGGCCCGCATCGACGGCTACACCGAGACGATCTTCGGTCGCCGGCGTCCGTTCCCCGACCTGGCCAGCCCGAACCGCGTGCTGCGGGAGAACGCCGAACGGGCGGCGCTCAACGCGCCCATCCAAGGCAGTGCCGCCGACATCATGAAGATCGCGCTGTTCCACATCCACGACGACTTCGCCGTCGAGCAGCTGCGTTCGCGCGTGCTGCTGCAGATCCACGACGAGCTCGTGATCGAAGTCGCCGCAGGGGAGTGGGATGCGGCGGAGCGTATCGTCCGCGCGCGCATGGGCGACGCGGCGCAGCTCACAGTGCCCCTCGACGTCCAGATCGGCCGCGGCGACGACTGGAACGCCGCCGGCCACTGAGTCGTCCTGAGCGATCCGAGGCTCGGACCGGGACTCTCGTTTGTCGGCACTGCGTCTCATGCCTAGGCTCGGAGCCATGACAGACGAAACCCGCACGCCCACGCAGATCGACAAGATCGCTGATGCGTGGGTCGACACCCTCGCCGAACTCGAGCCCACGCTCGCGACCTACATCGGTCGGTCGGAGTACAACGACCGGTTCGGCGACTACAGCCCGGCCGGGCAGGAGGCCCTCGCCGACGCGGGCCGCAAGACCCTCGCCGCCCTCGACGCCGCGGCCGCCGCCGACGACGTCGACGCCGTGACGAAGGACGACCTCTCGCGCGAGATCCGGCTCGCGCTCGACCTGCACGATGCGAAGTGGCATCTGCGCGACATCAACGTGATCGCCTCGCACGCCCAGGACATCCGTTCCGCGTTCGACCTCATGCCGACGGCGACCGCCGACGACTGGTCGGTCATCGCGACGCGCCTCGGCGCCGTCTCCGGCGCGATCGACGGCTACGTCGCCACATTGCGCGAAGGCATCTCCCAGGGCGTCGTCCCCGCGCGCCGCCAGGTGACCGAGGTCGCGACCCAGATCGCCCGCTACACCGCCGACGGCGGGTTCTTCTCGACGTTCGCCGCGGAGGCGACCCCCGAAGAGGGGCAGCTGCCGGCGTCGCTCGCCCGCGACCTGGCCGACAACGCCAACGCGGCACGGGTCGCCTACGACGAGCTGGCGGCCTTCCTCACCGCAGAACTCGTACCCGCCGCAGCCGAAGAGGACGCCGTCGGCCGCGAGCTGTACGCCCTGCACTCGCGCCGGTTCCTGGGTGCGACGATCGACCTCGACGAGACGTACGACTGGGGCGTCGAAGAGCTCGCCCGCATGGTCGCCGAGCAGGAGTCGATCGCGCAGGAGATCAAGGCCGGCGCCACCGTCGAAGAGGCCGTCGCCTTCCTCGAGCAGGACGCCAGCCGCAAGCTGTACGGCACGGACGCGCTGCAGAAGTGGATGCAGGAGACCAGCGACCGCGCGATCGCCGAGCTCGGCAAGACCCATTTCGACATCGCCGAGCCGATCCGCAGCCTCGAGTGCATGATCGCGCCGACCAAGGAAGGCGGGATCTACTACACGGGCCCGACCGACGACTTCTCGCGCCCGGGCCGTATGTGGTGGTCGGTGCCGGAGGGCGTCGAGGAGTTCGACACGTGGCGCGAGCTCACGACGGTGTACCACGAGGGCGTCCCGGGCCACCACCTGCAGATCGCGCAGGCGGTGTACAACCGGGCACAGCTCAACACCTACCGTCGCCTGCTCGCCGGGACGTCGGGTCACGCCGAAGGCTGGGCGCTGTACGCGGAGCGGCTGATGGAGCAGCTCGGCTACCTGTCCGACCCGGCCGACCGGCTCGGGATGCTCGACGGTCAGCGCATGCGCGCCGCGCGCGTCGTGCTCGACATCGGCGTGCACCTCGGCAAGCCACGCCCCGATGGTCAGGGCACGTGGGACGCCGACTTCGCGCTCGACTTCATGCTGCGCAATGTCAACATGCCGGAAGAGTTCGTCAAGTTCGAGGTGAACCGCTACCTCGGCTGGCCGGGGCAGGCGCCGTCGTACAAGGTGGGCCAGCGCATCTGGGAACAGCTGCGCGACGAGGTCGCCGAGCGCGAAGGCGACGCCTTCTCGATCAAGCAGTTCCACAAGCGCGCTCTCGACATCGGCGGTGTCGGCCTCGACACGCTGCGCATGGCGCTCGCGCACTGACCCCGCGGCCCGGTTGTTGAGCGAGCTCGCGAGTCGAAACGCAGAGACGGAACGCCCCTCACCCGGGGCAGCCCGTCGGCCCGGTGCGTTTCGTCTCGGTCGCTGGCGCTCGCTCGCTCAACGACCGGGATCGGCGGCGCCCAGCAGTCGCAGGACCTCCGCATCGCCGGTCTGCCCGAAGTGGTCGTAGTACTCGCCGACCGCCCAGAAGTCGGATTCGCGGTGCGGGCAGACGTAGTCGTCGACCACGTCCGCCGGTGGGACGAACCGGTCCGGAGCGACGGGGACCGCGAGCACGACGCGAGCCGGGCCGCGGGCACGCACGGACCGACATGCGGCCACCGCGCTCGCACCCGTCGCCACACCGTCGTCGACCACGAGCGCGGGGCGCCCGGTCAGTTCCCGGCTGTGCGGGCCGTACACGACCGTCCGCCGGGCCAGCTCGTCGCGCTCCGCGGCTTCCACGCGTTCCAGGTCCTGCGACGACATGCCGGCCCAGCGCATGGCCTCGGGCGTGACGATCCGCACACCGTCGGCGATCGCTCCGACGGCGAACTCCTCGTGGCCGGCCGCTCCGAGCTTGCGCACCACCACGGCATCCAGGTCGAGCCCCAGCGCCTCCGCCACCGCGGCCGCGACCACGACACCGCCGCGCGCGATGCCGAGGACCACAGCATCGGTTCCCCGCCAGTCTGCGAGCTCTACGGCGAGCTCTCGGCCGGCGGCCCGCCGATCCGCGAAGAGGGCCATGCCTCCACGCTACGCTCGCGACGACCGCGCGTCTCGGGAATGCCGCGTCGGCTCCGCCGGTTCATTCAACCGAATAGAAGGAGCACGCCATGACCTCCATCGACCCCCTGACCCTCGAACTCGGTCTCGACACCTTCGGCGACGTGACACGCGCTGCCTCCGGCGAGCTCGTCAGCGGTGCGCAGACCATCCGCAACGTGGTCGAGCAGGCGGTGCTCGCTGACCGCGTGGGGCTGTCGTTCTTCGGCGTGGGGGAGCACCACCGGCGGGAGTTCGCCGTGTCGAGCCCGGAGATCGTGCTGGCCGCCGCCGCCGCGCGCACCGAGCAGATCCACCTCGGCACTGCCGTCACCGTGCTCTCGAGCGACGATCCGGTGCGCGTGTTCGAGAGGTTCTCGACGCTCGACGCGGTGTCGAACGGCCGCGCCGAGGTCATCCTCGGACGTGGATCGTTCATCGAGTCGTTCCCGCTGTTCGGCTACGACCTGCGCGACTACGAGGCCCTCTTCGACGAGAAGCTCGATCTCTTCTCCCAGCTGCTCGCGGAGAAGCCGGTCACCTGGAGTGGCAACCTGCGCGCTTCCCTGGACGCCGCCGATGTCTTCCCCAAGACCGAGAACGGGCTGCGCGCGTGGGTCGGCGTCGGTGGCACGCCCGAGTCGGCGGTGCGTGCCGCACGCTACGGCTACGGTCTCATGCTCGCCATCATCGGCGGCCCGTCGGCGCGCTTCCGTCCGTTCGCCGACCTGTACCGCCGCTCGCTCGATACCTTCGATCAGCCGCAGCTCCCGGTCGGGGTGCACTCGCCGGGCCACATCGCCGAGACCGACCAGCAGGCGTGGGATGAGGCGTACGAGGGCTTCGAGGCGATGAACAACTCGATCGGCCGCGAGCGCGGCTGGCCCACCTACAACCGGCTCCGCTTCCAGCATGACGTCGGCCCGGAGGGCGCGCTGTACGTCGGCTCGCCCGAGACGGTCGCCCGCAAGATCGCCGACACCGTCCAGACGCTGGGCGCTTCACGCTTCGACATGAAGTTCTCGACCGGCACGCTCTCGCACGAGCGGATGCTGCGATCCATCGAGCTGTTCGGCACCGAAGTCGCCCCGCGCGTCCGCGACATGCTGTCGTAGCGCCGTCACGGGCGCGACATGCTGTCGTGGCGCCCGCGGCCGCTCCAGCATCCGTAGCATGACGCTATGACGGATGCCGGAACCCGAGTCTCGTCGACGCTCTCGGAGCGCCTCGACCGCCTGCCGTTCACCCGCCCGCACCTGCGGGTGCTCACGGGCTCAGGGATCGGCTGGGCCCTGGACGCGATGGACGTCGGGCTCATCTCGTTCGTGATCGCCGCGCTGGCGGCGCAGTGGGACCTGGTGCCGAGTGAGACGGCGTGGATCGCGTCGATCGGCTTCGTGGGGATGGCGATCGGCGCCAGCGTGGGCGGTCTGCTGGCGGACCGCTTCGGCCGGCGGCAGGTGTTCGCGCTCACGCTGCTCGTTTACGGCGCGGCGACTGGGGCGAGCGCCCTCGTGGGCGGGCTGACGGCCCTGCTCATCCTGCGCTTCCTCGTCGGCCTGGGGCTCGGCGCCGAACTGCCCGTCGCCAGCACCTATGTCAGCGAGTTCGCTCCGGCGCGCATTCGCGGACGGCTCATCGTCATCCTGGAGGCCTTCTGGGCTGTGGGCTGGACGCTCGCCGCGCTCATCGGGTACTTCGTGATCCCCGCATCCGAGGACGGCTGGCGGTGGGCATTCGCGCTCGGGGCGATCCCCGCTGCCTATGCGCTCGTCGTGCGTTGGGGTCTGCCCGAGTCCGCACGGTGGCTGGAGCGACGCGGACGCTTCGCCGAGGCGGAGTCCGTCGTCCGCAGGTTCGAGGACGCCGCCGGCACCGTCCCCGCGGCCGCGCCCACACGCGCCGACGTCCCGCCCGCGGCGGCGACCTCCCTCGGTCAGCGCCTGGGTGCCCTCTGGGCGAAGGAGTTCCGGGTGCGCACGGCGTGCCTCTGGCTGGTGTGGTTCTGCGTCAACTTCTCGTACTACGGCGCGTTCATCTGGATCCCGTCGATCCTGGTCGCGCAGGGGTACGACCTCGTGCGCTCCTTCGGCTTCACCCTGGTGATCACGCTGGCCCAGCTGCCGGGCTACGCGGTCGCCGCGTGGCTGATCGAAGTATGGGGACGCCGGGCGACGCTCTCGGTATTCCTGGTCGGCTCCGCCGTCTCGGCGATCTTCTTCGGCACGGCGAGCGGCCCCGGAGCGATCATCGCCGCCGGGATGGCGCTGTCGTTCTTCAACCTCGGCGCCTGGGGCGCGCTGTACGCGGTGACCCCCGAGATGTATCCGACGTCGCTCCGCGCTACGGGAACCGGATGGGCGGCGGGCGTGGGCCGCATCGCATCGATCGTGGCACCCCTCGTGGTGCCGCCGCTGCTGATCGCGGGCGGCGCACCGGTGCTGTTCGTCGTGTTCGCGGTGTTCTTCGCCGTGGCGGCGGCGGCCGCGTGGGGGCTGGTCGACCGCCGGGGCGCAGCGCTCGATGATCGCTGAGCGGGGCCGGGCGTTCGCCGCACCGCACATAGGCTGGGGTCTGTGGCATCCGTTCGACCCGAGGCAGCTGATCGACCCGTGGCACCCGTGAGATACGTCGCCATCGGCGACTCCTTCACCGAGGGCGTGGGCGACGAGCTTCCCGACGGCCACATGCGCGGCTGGGCCGATCTCGTGGCGCAGGGCTGGGCCGACGCGCGGGGCGAGTCGATCGAGTACGCGAACCTCGCGATCCGCGGCAAGCTCGTGTGGCCCATCGTCGAACAGCAGCTCGAACCGGCGCTCGCGCTGAAGCCGACCCACCTGTCGTTCAACGGCGGCGGGAACGACATGCTGCGGCCTCGCACGAGCCTCGCGCACGTGGTGGCCGCGTTCGAGACCGTGCTGCGTCGCTGCGACGAGGAGGGCGTGCAGCTCATCGTGCTGTCGGGGGCGAACCCGACGCGGCAGCTGCCCCTGCGTCGAGTCATCCAGCGCCGCGGCGACCTGCTGTCTCACGCTGTCGAGAAGCGTCTGGCGTCGCGCACCGACGTCGTGCAGGCGTACAACTGGTTCGACGAGGAGCTCGCGAGCCCGCCGTTCTGGTCGGAGGACCGTCTGCACATGAACTCGCGGGGCCACCACCGCGTCGCTGCACGCGTGCTGACCGAGCTGGGCGTCGAGCCGCCGCCGGCATGGTGGTCGTTGCCGCCGCTGCCGCCGATGGGCGCGCGGGGCGCGGCCTACTACCGAGAGCACGTCGGTCCCTGGGTGCGCCGGCGACTCACGGGCACCTCATCGGGCGACGGACGCGAGCCGAAGTTCGCTCAGTGGAGCGAGTTCGCCCCCCGCGAGAGCTGAGCGACGCCGAGCCACCTCACGCTGGGCGCGCTCCGCCGGACACCGCGTAAGTCAGCTCGGCGAACGCGCCGGCCTGCCGAACCGAGGTCAGCTCCAGCCGGTCGGGGCCGAGGTTGCGGGGGAGGAGCGGCTTGCCCGAGGTCAGAGTCGCGGGTGCGATCGAGACACGGATCTCGTCGAGCAGACCGGCATCGGCGAACTGGCCGGCGAGATCGCCGCCTCCCACGACCCAGACGTCGCCGTCGCCGGCCGAGTCACGGATCTGCGGCCAGACGTCGCCGACGCTCCCGGATGCGAAACGGATGTCGACGCCGGGCACGACCGGCTGCTCCCTGCTCGAGAACACCCACGTCGGACGCTCGCCGTAGTACGACGGCCATTTCTCCGGGTGTGCGACGAGATCCTCATGCTCGAGCACCCATCGGTAGGTGGAGGAGCCCTGGACGAGCACGCCGATGCCGGACAGGAAGCGCTGGAAGTCGTCATCACCGCCTTCGCCTCCCGAAGCAGCGAAGAGCCACTCGAGCGAGTCGTGGTCGTCGGCGAGAAAGCCGTTCAGCGTGGTGGCCGTATAGAAGATCACACGAGGCATGCCGCCACCGTAGCGCGGACGTCGGACAGACGGTTGACACTCATTCAACCGATCGGTACTGTACTAATCAGTTGAATAAGGAGGGAAGAGATGGCCGATCCACTGAGTGCGACGTTCTCGGCCCTCGCCGACCCCACGCGACGTGCCATCCTCGCGCGGCTGAGCCACGGCGAGGCGACGGTGGGGGAGCTCGCCGCACCGTTCGATATGACCTTCGCCGCCGTGTCGAAGCACCTCCGCGTCCTCGAGGGGGCGGGGCTCGTCACGCGGGGCCGCAACGCGCAGTACCGTCCGGCGCGGCTCGACGCACGACCGCTGGCGGCCGCATCCGACTGGATCGGCGGCTACGCGCAGTTCTGGGACGACAGTCTCGGCGCCCTCGACCACTACCTCAACGCCCTGCAGCAGCTGGGCGCCCCCACCAGCACACCGACGGGTGGCGACGCCACCGCATCCATCGAGAAGGAGAATGACCATGACTGAGTACTTCACCGTCACACGCACCCTGCGAGCGCCCCGCGAACTGGTGTTCGAGGCGCTGACCAAGCCCGAGCACTTCGCCGTGTGGTTCGGCACGGCGGCCGTGGAGGTGCCGCAGGAGAGCCTGACGATGGAGGTGCGCCCGGGCGGCGCCTTCCGTGCCGTCATGCTGCTGCCCGACGGCAACCGCATCGATTGGGCGGGGGAGTACAAGGTGGTCGACCCGCCGTCGCACCTCGCGATGACGCTGACCGACCAGCCCGGCGACGATGCAGGGCTGCCGGTGCTGTTCGACCTCGAAGAGACCGGCGACGGCACGGTGCTCACCATCCGTCAGGACCGGAGCGACTTCACCGACGAGCAGGTCGCGGCGACCATCGCCGGCTACAACGCCTTCATCGACGACATCGAAGACGTGCTGGAGCACCTCCAGACCGCCTGACTCTCAGATCGCCCGCGCACAGCGGTCTGATCACAGAGCGCCCGGGCGGCGCAGCGCACTCATCGCGAGCACACTGCCCGCCCGGGCGCTCTCACGGGGGCCGGCGCCGCCGAGCGCGGCCACGATGAAGCCGGCTGCGAAGGCGTCACCAGCTCCTGTCGAGTCCAGCACGTCGTCGACCCTGTCGACCGGCACGGCGGAGGTCTGCCCGTCCACGCCGACGAGCACCGGCTCGGGCCCGCGCTTGATCACGTAGACGCCCTCCGGCGCGACGTCGAGCTCGGACGCCGTACGCGCCTCCTCCTCGTTCGCGAAGACGACGTCCGGGCAGATCTCTGCGAGGATCCGCCGCAGATCCGCGCCGCCGAGCTCACGCAGCGTCGCCACGCTCGACAGGTCGAGGCTGACGCGCGCACCGTCCGCAGCGGCGCGGGCCGCAGCATCCGTCACCGCCCGTCGCGAGCCCGTCGACGCGAAGCCGTACAGCGGCAGATGCACCCAGTCGGCGCCGGCGAGCCACCCCGGGTCGATCGATGCGAGTTCCGCGGCGGCGCCGCGGTCGGTGATCATGGTGCGCTCGCCCACGGCGTCGACGAGGACCACGATCGACCCGGTGCGACCGCCGCGCTGCACCTTGACGTCGACTGCCGCCGCCGCGAGCTCGCCGACCAGTGCGTGCCCGAGCGGGTCGTCTCCCACACGGCCGATGAAGCGTGAGGGATGCCGCGGCGCCGCCGCCGCCGCAACATTCGCGGCACTCCCGCCCCGGGTGAGGCGCACCTCGGCCGGGTTGTCGGTGCCGCGCTCGAGCGCCGCGCCGCCGAGCACGATCAGATCGGCGACGAGGTCACCGATCACGACGAGCATCAGGCCGTGCCCGCGAGGGCCACGGCGATGCGTGCACCGAGAGCGACGTTGCCGCGGTACACCTCGACGTTGACGTCGAGGCTGCGTCCGCGCGTTTCGCGCTGCAGGAAATCGAGGAGGAACGGCGTCGTGTCGTGGCCGGAGACGCCGTTCGCCTCCGCCGCCGACAGCGCCCGCGTGAGGACGGCATCGTGCAGGGCCGGGTCGAGCTCATGATCGGCGGCGACGGGGTTCGCGACGAGCAGCGTGGAAGCGATGCCGAGGCCGTCGCGCGTGCGCGCGATCGCCGCGATCTCGGCGGGCGAGTCCACCGAGTACTCGATGTCGTGGCCGGAATCGGCGATGTAGAAGCCGGGGTAGTCGGTGGTCCGGTAGCCGACGACGGCGAGGTTGAGCGTCTCGAGCCGTTCCAGCGTCAGGGGGATGTCGAGGATGGACTTGACGCCGGCGCTCACCACGACGAGCGGCAGGCCGGCGAGGGTCGGGAGATCGGCCGATTCGTCGAAGGTCTGCGCGGCACCGCGGTGCACGCCGCCGAGGCCGCCGGTCGAGAACACCCGTACCCCGGCGCGCGCCGCGAGGTAGCCCGTCGCCGCCACCGTGGTGCCGGCGCTCAGCCCCTTCACCGCGACGACGGGAAGGTCGCGGACGCTCGCCTTGACGACGCCGTCGACGGTCGAGAGTCGTTCGATCTCGTCAGGGGAGAGCCCGACGGTGACCCGGCCGTCGATGACGCCGATGGTCGCCGGCACGACGCCGAGTGCGCGCACGCGCGCCTCGGCCTCGAGGGCGACATCGAGGTTGCGTGGGCGTGGGAGGCCGTGGGTGAAGATCGTGGACTCGAGCGCGAGCACCGGCTCGCCGCTCGCGACGGCGTCCCGGACCTCGGCGGCGATCACGAGGGGAGCGGACACGGGAATCCTTTCGATCCGGCGCAGCTGACGCACCGAATACGCTCACAGTACCGATCGGATGCCGCAACGCGCCGAGTTGCCCGGTTCGGCGCTCGAGGGCGCTCAGCGCCGGGGACGCCGAGCCCTCGGGGGATCCATTCCGAGGCGAATGCGGGTGCGCTTGCGCTCGATCACGATGAACACGCTGCCGAGGAGCCACAGCGGCACCTGCATGAGGAAGGCGATGCGGAAGGCGTCGAGACTGTAGGTCGCCGGGGTGCCGGCGCCCTGCAGATCGAGAGCGAGACCGATGAGGAGGATCGCCAGAAGCGCCGCGAGGAAGCCCCCGGCATTCGTCACGCCGGTGGCGGTGCTGAGGCGGTGGGAGGGGTTGTGGGTGCGCGCGTGGTCGAACGCGATCATCGAGGCGGGTCCGCCGGTGGCCAGCGCGACGGCCAGCGCCAGCAGCAGCCAGAGCGGCGCCGGCCCCGGATACGCGATGACGGCGAGCCAGGCGACCGCCTGCACCGCCACGGTAGGAAGCACCAGTGCGCGTGAGCGCAGGTGCGGCACCCGTCGCGAGAGCTCGCCCATGATCGGCCCCAGCGCCATGCCCACCACGACGTACAGCGACATGATCGAGGCGGCCTCGGCCGTCGTGCGCCCCTCGCCCGCAGTGAGGAAGGGCATGCCCCACAGCAGCACGAACGCGGTCCCCGCGAACGGCGTCGTGAAGTGGGACCAGAAGGCGAGGCGGGTGCCCGGATGAGCCCACGCGGCACGGATGCCGACCCCGGTGTCGACCGATGACGTCACGACCCGGATCGCCCCGGTGTCGGTGTCGACCGACACATCCTCGTCGCGGTCCGGCGGGTGATTGCGGATGAGGAGGAACACGAGGATCGCGAACAGGACCCCGAGCCCGGCGATGCTGCCGAACGTGATCGTCCACGAGGTGGCGTGCAGCAGCGCGGCGAGGGGGAGCAGCGCGACCAGCTGTCCTGCCTGCCCGACGATGCCGGTGAGCTGCACCATGACGGGTGCGCGCTGCGCGGGGAACCACGTCGCGATGAGGCGCAGCACCCCGGGGAAGATGGCGGCGTCGCCGGCACCCAGCAGCATGCGGGCGAGGATCGCGATGCCGACGCTGGGGGAGAATGCCATGGTCACCTGCCCCAACGCCATGAGCAGCATCCCGACCGTCATGATCGGCCGTGCCCCGTAACGGTCGAGGAGCACCCCGACAGGGATCTGCATGCCGCCGTAGACGGCGAGCTGTACGACGGCGAACATCGACAGGGTGGCCGCGTCCGCGTCGAACCGGGCTGCGGCATCGACGCCGACGGCGCTCAGCGACGAGCGGTTCGTGATCGCGAGGACATATGCGGCGACGCCGACCGTCCAGATCAACCAGGCGCGCATTCCCGGCCCCGTCACACGGGGACGGGACAGGCTGGGCACCATTCCACAGTAGTCACGGCGACGGATCCCGCGGCCGCAGGCCCCGGCTGATCGACGCCCGCGATGGGGGTGGATCGCACGTCGCCAAGCGGTTCCGGCGGCGGCGGGGAAGGCATCCGTCATCTGTCAACCCCCTCTTCCGACCACCGGGGATGCGGAAAGGTGACTGTGGGACCCCGCGTCCCAGAACAGGGGAGGGCTGACCGCCGCGCCCCGGAAAGGACACCTCGCATGAGTATCGGAGCAGGCATTGCCCTCTTCGCCATCGGCGCCATCCTCGCCTTCGCGGTGAACGTCGAGGTCGAGTGGGTGAATCTCGACATGATCGGCTACATCCTCATGGGTGCCGGAGCCGTCATCTTCATCGTCGGCATCGTCCTACTGGCGCGCCGGCGCCGGTCGGAATCCGTCACCCACACGGCGGTCGACCCGAACGTCAACGAGCAGGTGACCCGCCGCAGCACGAGCACGACGGACGACGCCGCCGGACTCTGACCAGCCCCCTGACGAAACCTCTGACCGCGGGCGCCTCGGCGCCCGCGGTCAGGCGTCTGGGGACTCGGGCGCCGATGGAGGCGTCTCGAGCTGCGTGAGGAGGCCGTCGACCCCCTGAAGCTCGATCGGCGAGCCGAGCCGGGTCACATGGTCGGCGCGGAGCGACTCCCAGCGCTCGCGCGACATGACGTATCGACGATGAAGCGCCGCCTCGCCCTCGCGCGCGATGTGGAGCGCGCCGTCGGAGTCGTAGCCGACGCGCCGCGAAACGGCGTTGGACGAGACGTTGTCGGCGAACGCCCCGGACGTCGCCTCGCGCGCGCCCAGACCCTCGAACGCCAGGTGCAGTGCCAGCATCCGCATGCGAGTGCCGATTCCGCGTCCTTGGTGCTCTCGTCCGAGCCACGACCCGGTCGTGACTCGCCGCAGCACGGACCAGTCTCTCGCGGTGATGCCCTGGATTCCCACGGGGACTCCCTCGTGTACCACGGCGAGCTCGAGGACGAACTCCGTGGGCGAGAGCCGGTTGCGGATGCCCCACTGGTACGCCAGCACGCTGCGCGCGACTTCGTCGGCGGAGCCGCGGGACCACGGGTGCTCGAACGGCATCTGGTCGGGATCATGGATGCCGCGCCCGGCCAGATCGGACAGCTCGACCAGGAGGTCGTCGTCGATCCAGCGCAGCTCCAGGTCGCCGGCACGCACCCGTACGGCAGAAGCGGGCCAGAGCCGGGCGAGCGCGTCGGAGTGCGGCATCCCGGAAGTCTGCCAGAGTCTCTGGGCAGCCGGTGGGCGGATCAGGACTCGGGAACGGCCGGGATGAGGTCGGCAAGCAGCCGGAACACGGCCGCGAGCTCGTCGGCGGTCGTCGCGGGATACGCGACCGTCGCACCGATCACGACCAGATGGGGGACCAGTGCCGCCACCCTCGCACGATCGGGATCGGCGACGCGCCCGGCCCACGCATGCTGAAGCGCCGCCAGACGCGCGCGGTCGACCTGTTCCAGCGCGACGGCAGCGGACTCATCGTGTGAGGCCCACGCACGGATCGAGCGTTCGAGATCGACATCGATCGGCGCATCGAGGCGGGTCGCGAGCTCAGCGAGGTCCGACAGCGCCGGCGCATCGCCGATCTGATCCAGGGTGCGCGTGCGCCATGCGTCGAGGAGCGCGGCCCGATACGCGGTGGCGTTCGCGAAATGGTGGAAGAACGAGCCCTTGCTCAGCCCCACGCGCGCCGCGATCCGATCGATCCTGACCCCTGAGATTCCCTCGTCGGCAAGGACTCGGAGTCCCTCGTCGATCCACCGCTCATTCGACATGAACCCACCATACCAAACCGTATGGTATGGTCGGCGAATGACGCTCCTGCCGGATCCCGTCTGGCCCGTGATCGTCCTCGCGGCGATCTCGTTCATCGACGGTGTGCTCTGCCTCAAGCCCGTGCGCTTCATAGCGAGATGCTTCGAGGATGTGGGCTGGCCACGGCGGCTGTGGTGGCTGATGCCGCCGATCAAATTCGCGGCCGCCGGGGGACTGCTGCTGGGGATCCTTGTTCCTGGACTCGCGGCGCTCACGACAGCGTGCCTGGTGGCGTACTTCCTGTTCGCGATCGGCATGCACATTCGCGCCCGAGATTTCGGCCGCAACCTCTTCGTCAATGCGACGGGGATGCTCGTCCTCTGCCTCGCGACAGGTGTGTTCTGCTTCTTGGTCTAGCCCTCGACGGATGGACTCCCACGAGAACTCGGCGGACGATGCGTCGGCTGCTCAACGCGCGACGTGGTCGTCGGGCTCGTCCTCGAGGAGCATGCCGACCGAGGTGGCGCAGGCATCGCCGCGCCACGCTTCTCTGCCCTCGCGGACGGCGAATCCGGCGATGACGAGGCCGGCGATCGCGTCGGCCCACCACCACCCGAAGCCGGTGTTCAGGAGAAGCCCGATCAGTACGGCGGCCGAGAGGTAGGTGCAGATCAGGGTCTGTTTGGAGTCGGCGACCGCGGTGGCGGAGCCGAGCTCGCGGCCCGCGCGCCGCTCGGCGAGGGACAAGAGCGGCATGATGATCACGCTGAGCGCGGTGATGAGGATGCCGAGGGCACTGTGTTCGGCCTCCACCCGGCCGATAAGCGTGAGCAGCGACGTGGAGATGACGTAGGCAGCCAGGGCGAAGAAGGCGATTGCGATGACGCGGAGTGTGGGCTTCTCCCAGCGTTCCGGGTTACGGCGGGTGAACTGCCAGGCGACGGCGGCCGCGGAGACGACCTCGATGGTGGAATCCAGCCCGAACGCGATGAGTGCGCCGGAGGATGCGACGGTACCCGCGGTGATGGCGACCACCGCCTCGATGACGTTGTAGCCGATGGTGACGGCGACGATCCAGCGGATCCGACGCTGCAGCGTCTCTCGACGCTCAGGGATGAGTGACGCAGTCATGCGCAACTGCAGCCTTCATCCGTGCAGCACTCGGGGTCGACCGACAGCACCAGCTGCAGGAGTTCGCCGAGAGCGGGCGCGAGGTGTTCGTCAGCGAGCCGATAGGAGGACCGACGCCCTTCCTGAACGGCCTCGACCAGTCCGCATCCCCGCAAGCAGGCCAGCTGATTCGACATCACCTGTCGGGAAACGCCGATGGCGTCGGCGAGGTCGGACGGGTAGGCGGGTCCACTGCGCAGCGCGAGCAGTACGCCGGTGCGTGTGGAATCGGACAGGGCATAGCCGAGCCTGGCCAGCGCGGCGGTGTGGGTGACGGTCGCGGTTGCCATGAGTGGGATAGTACATGGACGCGTGAATCAACGAAACTCTGAACCAACTGCCACATCGTCCTCGCGTTTCGGAGGGACATGCGGGGGATCGGCTGGCCGGCGTCCTCTCTCGGGCCGCTATGGTCGTCCGGTGACTCGTTACAGCTTGATTCCCGCGGCGTATGTCTACATGGTGCGCGACGGCAGGGTGCTGTTGCAGCTGCGCCGCAACACCGGATACATGGACGGCTTCTGGACCGCTGGCGCAGCGGGCCACCTGGAACCGGGGGAGACCGCAGTGCAGGCGGCCACTCGGGAGCTCTCTGAGGAGCTCGGCCTCAGCGTGTCGGCGAGTGAGCTTGTTCCTTCAGCCGTCATGCAGCGTACGGACGGAACGTCCAATCCGAGGGAGCAACGCGTCGACTGGTTCTTCGCCTGCGCGTCGTGGAGCGGCGAGCCCTCGATCATGGAGCCGGAGAAGTGCGCCGAACTGCGGTGGTTCGATCTGACGGACCTGCCCCCGCAGATTCCGGCCTACGAACGCGCCGCCTTGGTGTGGCTCCGCGAAAACGACTCTGTCGGATTGCTCGACGTGGGCTTCTCACTGCCGCGAACCTGAGCCGCGAAATCTCGCGCTCGCGCTCGCGCCGACAGGGCGCACCGAGGCCGCGAAACCCCAGGCGCCGACGGGGGCCCGGCGATTAGGCTGGCCGGATCCGATGGACGGCAGTCATCGCAACGAGGACCATCGAGCCGGGCGCGACGCGTCCAGGCCGCCGGGAAGGGATCATGAAGCTTCTTCTCACGTCGGCGGGCGTCACCAATCCGACCATCCGTCACGCACTCGAGGACCTGCTCGGCAAGCCGATCAGCGAGTCCAGCGCACTGTGCATACCGACCGCCCAGTACGGTCACCCCTGGCTGGGACCCGGCATCAAGGCATGGGAGTTCATCAGCGGAAGATCCGAGAATCCCATGGTCGATCTCGGCTGGAAGTCCGTCGGAGTGCTGGAGCTTACCGCGCTGCCGAGCATCGATGAAGAGCGCTGGAAGCCGCTCGTACTCGAGACCGACGCGCTGCTGGCTGCCGGCGGCGACGCGCTCTACCTCAGCCACTGGCTGCGGGAGTCGAGACTTGCCGACATGTTCCCGTCGCTGGCGGAGACGGTGTGGCTGGGAATGAGCGCGGGAAGCATGGTGATGACACCGCAGATCGGCCGGGAGTTCGTGGGCTGGAAGCCGCCGACCGGCGATGACAGCGCGCTCGGGATCGTCGATTTCTCGATCTGCCCGCACCTTGCGGCCGACGGTGAACCCGGCAACTCCCTCGCCGCAGCGGAGAATTGGGCTGCCGGCATCCGCTACTCGCATACGCCATCGACGACCAGACGGCCTCCTGGTGACCGCCGACGGAATGAAGGTCATCACAGAAGGTCAGTGGAAGTACTTCCCAATCAGCCAGGGCGGCTGACTTCGTCGCAACCTGCCCGCGAGCGATCCACGGAGGCTTCATGAGTGGCGAGTTCGACTACGTCGGCCAGCCCCAGGCCCTCGCCGCCAAGCTCCGGGAGACACTGAACCACCCTTGAACTTCACGTGCGGGGGAGTGGTGGGTACGACGTTCACTCGGTCTGGGATACCGGTAGACGTACACATCAACGCGGTCCTCGCGGTAATGAAATCGGATCATGCTCCCCGCAGGGAGTGGTTTATTGTTCTCGTCGACCAACTGGCGCCAAGAGCTGATGTCTGCGAACAGATCCACTCCGGGTGGCACGCAATTGGCTCCGTCCACCGTGGCGGGACCAGTGATCAGCATGAAGCAGTGGAAGCCCTGCTCATTCTTGAAGAACCAGGGTTCAAGTCCCCGGAAGCTGTCGTAGCCGCGGATGGTCGATGCGGCTGGCTGAGCCTCGAGGAAGCCGAGGGCAAGAACCCCAAGCCAACAGCCGGGTTGAGGGGAGCGCGGTTCGGCATCCGTTTTCGCTCTGCGCGAACCTCGCACAGAGAGTCTCTACAAGCTGACATAATGTGCATTATCGGCGCAGTCACCAAGCACCCACGGCCCAGCGCATCCCGGACGATTCCGCGCGGGAGTCCGCGCGAGAGATGGCCTGACCGGAGCCACTTCCCAACATCCACCGCGCCGCACCGCCGAACAGCGCCGCTTGTAAAAGAAAAGCCAAGTCACACCGACGACGCGCTCGCCGCACCTGCCTGGCGCAGGCGGCCGGGATCAGATGAGCCAGGCGCCGTCGCGCATGAGGACGCGTCCGGCGAGCTCATTAGACTCGCGCCAGGCCTGGATGCGTGTCGGCCGCAGAACGAGGAAGACGTATCCCGCAGCTCCCCGCGGGTCCCAGTCCGCCTGCGCCGCGTATGGCTCTCCCAGCGAATCGTCGTCGTCGACGCCCGCCGACCGCTCGAGCACGGCGTCGATCAGTGCGACATCGCGGGTCGGACCCACCGCGAGGCGCGTGACACCCGACGCAGCGATGTTGCGGGCCGTCACCGAGCGCTCCTCGAGTGCGATGACCGCACGGTCGTCGATCCACGCCAGCGACAGCGGCACCAGGTACGGCGCCGCCTCGGGCGACGCGGTCGCCACCCAGACGTCGGCGGCGGGCGCGGTCAGGACGGCGAGCAGATCCGCCTTGCGAGTCGCGCGGTCACGGGGTTCCGGCATCCGTGGCTCCCTTCGTTCAGCGCGTGCCAGTCTGTCAGACGGCGACGCGCGATTGGCCCCCGAGAGAACGATTTCCTAGGCTCGGAGCATGCTGGAGTCGCTCACCGGGTTCGTCGTGGTGGGCGTGGCGATCCTCGTGGGATGGATCCTCGGCCGCATCGATCTCCTCGGCGAGCACGCGCGCCCCGTTCTGGCCCGGCTGACGTTCTTCGTGCTGTCGCCGTTCCTCCTCTTCGTCGTGCTCGCGCAGGCCGACGTCCGCACACTGTTCTCGGCACTCCTGCCCGTGTCGGCGATCGCGGCCGTCGCGGTCATCCTCGTCTACACGCTCATCGCACGCGTCGCCTGGAAGCGCTCGGTCGGCGAGACCGTGATCGGAGCCCTCAGTGCAGGCCAGGTGAACTCCAACAACATCGGCATCCCGCTGTCCCTGTACCTGCTCGGCAGCGCGGCGTATCCCGCGCCGGTGATCCTGTTGCAGCTGCTGGTCTTCACCCCCATCACGATGGCGATCCTCGATGCCGTCACCACCGCCCGCGCGTCGCTCTGGCGTGCGATCGGGCGCGTGGTGACGAACCCGATCGTGCTCGGCTCGCTGCTGGGCACGATCGTCTCGGTATCGGGGATCCAGCTGCCGCCGATCGTGATGGAGCCGGCCGTCCTCATCGCGAACGCGTGCGTGCCGATCCTGCTGATCGCGTACGGCATCTCATTGCACGGGCAGCGCGTGCTCGGGCCATCGGGTCGCCGGCGCGACATCGTGCTCGCGAGCAGCCTGAAGCTCGTGGCGATGCCCGTGATCGCCTGGGCGGTCGCCGAGTTCGTCTTCGGCCTCACCGCACACGACGTCCTGGTGGTGACGGTGCTCGCTGCGCTTCCCACCGCGCAGAACGTCTTCAACTACTCGCAGCGCTACGACGTGGGCGAGACGATCTCGCGCGACACCGTGTTCCTGACCACGATCGGGTGCGTGCCCGTGCTCATCCTGGTGACACTGCTGCTGGGATAGGCCGGATACTCCCCCGTCAGGGCCGGACTATCTCGTGCAGCGTGCCGATCACGAGCCGCACGCCCCCTTCGTGCCGGAGCACGGTGAAGAGCGTGTGCGTGCAGGCGCGGCAGCGCACGATGGCGGCCGTGTCATCGATCTCGACGACCGCCTCTGCGACCGGCGCCCCCTCGTGACACCCGCCGCACACCGCGATCAACGCGGTGACATCGGCTTCGAACACATCCCACAGCAGACCTGCGGCGGCGTTGCCGTCGACCGTACTGGTCGCGATCTCAGCGCGCATCATGCACCTCCGAAGCGTTCGGTCCTGATCCGGGCGGACGGATGCCCCAACCCGACGAGCGCGTCGGCGACGTGCTCGACGAAGCCCGTCGGGCCGCACACGAAGATGATGGGCTCCCGTCCGGGCTCCCAGACGGCCGCGCGCAGCAGGTCGTCGTCGACCCGCCCCACGTGTCCTGTCCAGCCGCTCGGCGCCGCACGCGTGAATCGCCAGGTCAGCCCCACTCCCCCATCGCCGGCCGTGCGCGCCAGCGCATCACGATATATCGCGTCTTCGGTGGTTCGGACCGAATATAGCAGGCGGACGGATGCCGCAGCCCCGGCATCCGTCGCCGCCCGCACCATCGCCATCAGCGGCACGATGCCCGAACCGCCCGCGATGAGCTGCACGGGCGCCGCTCCCCCGGGCCGCCACACGAAATAGCCGCCCAGCGGACCCTTGACCTCGAGCTCGTCGCCGGGCAGCACATCCCGCACCAGGTAGGGCGAGACCTCGCCGTCGGGGATCTCGTCCACCGCGAGCTCGATGGTCTCACCCGGCCCGTACGACCCGATCGAGTAGGACCGCACCGCCTGATAGCCGTCCTCGGCGGTCAGCCGGATGTCGACATGCTGGCCGGCGTCGTTCCCCGGCCACCCGGGCACCTGAAGACGCAGTAGGCGAGCCGACGGCGTCACGCCGACGGCCTCGACCACGCGAGCGGGCTGCCAGCCCCCGACCGTCACCAATACCGTTCCTCGGTCCAGGGATCACCGTGCATGTTGTAGCCGTTCTGCTCCCAGAAACCCGGCTCGTCGTCACCCATCAGGGTGAGGCCACGCACCCACTTCGCGCTCTTCCAGAAATAGAGGTGCGGGACGAGCAGCCGGGCGGGACCGCCATGCTCGGGGTCGAGCGGCGCGCCGTCGAACTCGAACGCGACCCACGCCTGGCCGTCGCGCAGCTCGTCGAGCGGGATGTTCGTCGTGTAGCCGCCGTACGAGTGAGCCATGGCGTACTCGGCCTCGGACTCGACCGATTCGAGAAGCGTGTCGAGCGAGACGCCGCGCCACGACGTTCCGAGCTTCGACCACCGTGTGACGCAGTGGATGTCGGTGTCGACATCCTCGATCGGGAGAGCCTGGAACTCCTCCCACGTCCACGAGACCGCGTTGCCGGTCTCAGTGCGGATGCCGAAGCGCCACTCATCCAGGTCGATGCGGGGCGTGGGCCCCGCCGACAGCACCGGGAAGTCCTCCGTCAGATACTGACCGGGCGGCAGCCGCGGATCGCTCTCGCGACGCCGTGCTCCGAATCCCCTCGAAACGACGGCCATCGAAACCCTCCTCCTGCGCCCTGCGGAGCGCACATACTCACGGTCACGCACGCTCACGGTAGCGCGCCGCACCCCGGCGGTGCGATGGGCATTGGGCAACACACGTTCACGCTCGTTGCGAAGTTCGACGACGGGTCTAAGCTTTAGCCGCACCGCATACAGGGAACTCTCAGAAAGGCCCCCATGTCTACTGCATCCGAAGCCGAGAAGTCGGCCGTCAACGGGATCCGCACGGCGCTGGGCGTCGGCGGCGTCCTCGCGCTCATCGTCGGCATCCTGATCCTGGTCTGGCCCGGCAAGACCGCAGCCGTCGTCACCGTCATCATCGCGATCTACGCGATCGCCGCCGGGCTCGTCTACGCCGGGCTCGGGATCTTCTCGAAAACGAAGGGCGGCTGGGCTCGTGTCGGCCACATCGCGCTCGGCATCCTGTTCATCATCGCCGGCGTCGTGGCGCTGTTCAACATCGGTCAGACGACCGCGTGGC
Source organism: Microbacterium sp. B35-04 (assembly GCF_010634885.1). Taxonomy (NCBI): domain Bacteria; kingdom Bacillati; phylum Actinomycetota; class Actinomycetes; order Micrococcales; family Microbacteriaceae; genus Microbacterium; species Microbacterium sp. B35-04. Next base: position 26,216 of record NZ_MWLP01000048.1, read on the forward strand.
TCGCACTGTTCCTCGGCATCCTGATCGGCATCATGTGGATCGTCGAGGGCATCGTCGCGCTGTCGACGCTCGGTGACGCCGCCTCGAAGGGCTGGTCGATCTTCTTCGCCATCCTGAGCATCATCGCGGGCATCATCGTGCTGTTCGCCCCGGTCTGGGGCGTCATCGTGCTCTGGTGGATCCTGGGCATCTCGCTCATCGTCCTCGGCATCATCAACATCGTGCGTGCGTTCACCTTCAAGGGCGACATCTGATCAGACGTCACCCACGATGACGGCCCCGGGAGCGATCGCTCCCGGGGCCGTCATCATTCTCTGCTCGTATCAATCGACGGGCAGGTAGCGGCGCCACCAGTCGAGCACGGCAGCGAACCGCTCGACGCGGTGGCGCGGCTGGCCCGATCGCGTGAGCTCGTGGTTCTCGCCGGGGAACACGAGCAGCTCGGCCTCGGTGCCCTGGCGCTTCAGCGCCGAGTAGTACCGCGTCGCCTGCTCGAGCGGGCAGCGGAAGTCGAGCTCGGAATGCATCACGAGCGTCGGCGTCGTCACCTGGCTCACGACGGCCATGGGGCTCTGCCGCGCGATGTCGTCGGCCGAGATGCCCACGTACTCGTCGCCGAAGAACGATCCGATGTCGCTCGTGCCCTGGAACGACACCGGTTCGAGGAAGCCCCGTTCGACGATCGCGCCGGCGAAGCGGTGGTCGTGCGCGATCACCCAGGCGGTGAGGTACCCGCCGTACGAGCCGCCCTGCACGCCGACGCGGTCGCCGTCGAATCGCTCGTCGGAAGCGATGGCCCCCTCGAAGAAGTCGATGACGTCGGCGAAGTCGACGGTGCCCATCTGCTGACGGATGCTGCGCCCGTGGGCCCGCCCGTATCCCGCCGAGCCGCGGGGGTTCGAGTAGACCACGGCGTAGCCGGCATCCACCAGCACCTGCGTCTCATCGAACAGGTGCACGCCGTACGACGCGAACGGACCGCCGTGGATCTGCAGGATGACCGGGAACGGACCGTCGCCCTCCGGCGTGGCGACCCACCCGTGCACCGGGTAGCCGTCGCGACCCGTCACGGTCAGCTCGCGCGGCAGGGCGATGCCGGATGCCGCGGCCCGCGCACCGAATGACGTCAGGGTTCGCGCTACCCCGCTCTCGACGAGCACGAGCTCGCCGAAGGAGTCGGGGCGCGCCACGGCGGCGACGACGCGATCGCCGACGGCGGCGTGGCCGTTGACCTCGAGGTCGCCGCCGAGGATCTCCGAGATGGCGCCGTCGCGGGCGACGCGCATCAGCCGCACACGCCCACGCGTGCGGTCCTGCACGAGGAAGGCATCGCCGACGGCGGTGACATGGCTGCCGACCTCGCCGAGGTCGATCTCGTCGGCATCCGTGAGACGCACCGGGCTGCCCTCTTCGAGCAGCCACAGGCCGACGCCCGGTGCGACGAAGTCGACGCCCTCCCCCACCTCGCTGGCCAGCAGGGCGATGGTGCCGTCCTCAGCGACGTCCAGCGCCGACAGCGACAGGCCGGCGTCCGCCGACAGCACTTCACGCTCGCCGGAGCCGTCGATTGCCACCGCGATGACGCGATTGCGGAGGTCACGACGGTCGGGCTCGATCTCGTCCGGCACGGTCAGCACCTCGCGACCGTCTGCGGTGAACACCAGGCCGCTGTGTGAGGTGGCGCCGTCGGTCAACCCGCGCGGCTCGGCGGCCACCACGGGCTTCTTCGGCGGCGTCTCGTCGTCGGGGCGCACGGCCGCCGCGGGCTCGTAGAACGGCTCCGAGTCCGGCTGCGGCGCGGCGATCACGAAGACGTGCGCGGGCCGGTCGCCGAGGTAGCCGAGGCCGTTCGCGTGCCAGCGGACACCCGTGATGTGCCGGGGCGCCTCGGCCGAGGCATCCATCCCCTCCACGCTGCCGTAGCGGCCCTTCTCGGGCACGCGCGCGAGATAGGCGATCGTCTCGCCATCGGGCGACCACGCGAAGTCCTCGACGCCCAGCACCGCATCCGTGGCCTGCACCGGCTCGCCGCCGGCCGCCGCGACGACGTGCACCTGAGGCTTGCCCTTGGCGTCGCCGCGCACGAACGCGATGCGGGAGGCATCGGGCGACAGCTTCGGAGAGCCGTCGGCGATGCCGCGGGTGAGGCGGCGCGGCGCGGCGTCCGGAAGATCGACGCGCCAGAGCTGGCCGACGGCCCGGTTGGCGGCGATGTCGGGGCGAGACGAAGCGAAGACGGCGAACGAGCCGTCAGCGGCGATCTCGGGGCGTCCGACGGAGACCAGGGTCTCGATGTCCTGTGCCCGCACCGATCACTCCGTCCCGAAGGACGCGACGTCGCCGACCAGACGCGTGTTGTCGGCGGGCACCGGCTCGAGCGCGGCGAGGGCGACCTCGGCGGCGAACTCCGACACGTTGTAGAGCTTGCCCGCGTCCTCGCGACGGGCGGCGATCGCACCCGGGTTCGCACGCTCGAGCAGCGTCGCGGTGATGGTGCCTTCGATCATGTCGCCCGAGACGACCACGAACTCGACACCGCGCTCGGTCAGCGCCGGAATGCGCTCGCGCAGTGCGTCCTCGCCGGCGCGCTTGGAGAGCGCGACCGGCTCGTACTCGGGCATCGTCGGCGTCGTGCGGATGAAGTGCGCCTGGTGACTCGTCACGAAGACGACGCGCGAGCCCTCACCCAGCAGCGGCAGCGCGGTCTCGAGGACGCTCACCTGCGCATCGCGGTTGAGCAGCAGCGCGTAGTCCTCTGCCATGCCGGACTCCATGCCGCCTGACGCGTTGAGCACGAGGATGTCGAGGGTGCCGAACGTGCGGGCGACCTCGTCGATCATCGCCTGGACGGATGCCGCATCCGTGAGATCTGCACCGACCACCAGCACCTGCACGCCGAGGTCGCGCAGCTCCGTCGCGAGCTTCTCGGCCCGCGGCGCCTTGTTGCGGTAGTTGATGACGACGTTCGCGCCTGCCTGCGCGAGGTAGCGCGCGGTGTCGGCTCCGATGCCGCGGGACGAGCCTGTCACGAGGGCGGTCTTGCCGCTCAGCGAGCTCTCGGGAAGCGGTGTGGATGTCTCAGTCACGTGTAGACACTACCTGCTAGGTTCGAGCTCAGGAGGCGCATCGTGGAGCTCATCGAGACCGTCGAACAGTGGGCGTGGATCGGCTGGCTGGTGCTGATCCTGGTCTTCCTCGTGATCGAGATGCTGACGCTCGATTTCACATTCCTGATGCTGAGCATCGGCGGGCTGGCGGGCCTGGTCGCCGACCTGCTGGGAGCACCGATCTGGCTGCAGGTGATCATCGCCGCCGCTGTCTCCGCGATCCTCCTGCTCGTGCTGCGGCCCCCCTTGCTGCGGCGGCTCCGACGCGGGGAGGACCCGACCCCGTCCAACATCGATGCCCTCATCGGCCTGCGGGGCACCGTCATCTCCTCCATCGGCGCACACGGCGGGCAGGTCAAGCTCGCCAACGGCGACATCTGGACCGCCCGGACCGAGTCCGGCGACCTCGACCCCGGCACGCCTGTGCGGGTGAACCGCATCGAGGGCGCGACGGCGGTGGTCCGCTCCGACTCCCCCACTCCCCTTCCCCCCACACCTGAGGACCCGCTCGCATGAACGACGTCAGCTCGGTCATCCCCACCGCGATCGGATGGATTCTCGCGATCGCGGTCTTCATCTTCGTGCTGGTCGTGATCTTCCGCTCCATCCGGATCATCCCGCAGGCCAGCTCCGGCGTCGTCGAGCGCCTCGGCCGCTATCACAAGACCCTCATGCCGGGCCTCAACCTGCTCGTCCCCTTCATCGACCGGCTGCGCCCGCTCATCGACATGCGCGAGCAGGTCGTCTCGTTCCCGCCACAGCCGGTGATCACCGAGGACAACCTCGTCGTGTCGATCGACACCGTGGTCTATTTCCAGGTCACCGACGCCCGCGCCGCCACCTACGAGATCGCGAACTACCTGGGTGCCGTCGAGCAGCTCACCACCACGACGCTCCGCAACGTCGTCGGTGGGCTGAACCTCGAAGAGGCCCTCACCAGCCGCGACAACATCAACGGGCAGCTGCGCGTCGTGCTCGACGAGGCCACGGGCAAGTGGGGCATCCGCGTCTCCCGCGTGGAGCTGAAGGCGATCGACCCGCCGCACTCGATCCAGGACTCGATGGAGAAGCAGATGCGCGCCGAGCGTGAGCGTCGCGCGACGATCCTCACCGCCGAAGGCTCGAAGCAGTCGCAGATCCTCGAGGCCGAGGGCCGCCGGCAGGCCGAGATCCTCAAGGCCGAGGGCGACAAGCAGGCCGCGGTGCTGCGCGCGCAGGGCGAGGCCGAGGCGATCCAGACCGTCTTCGACGCGATCCACTCGGGCAACCCCGACGACAAGCTGCTGGCATACCAGTACCTGCAGACCCTGCCGAAGATCGCCGACAGCGCGTCGAGCAAGCTCTGGATCATCCCGAGCGAGTTCACCGAGGCGCTCAAAGGTCTGACGGGGTCGTTCGCCGGTGTGATGACGGATGCCGCCGCCAAGGGTCGTGGGCAGTCCACGGGTGCCGCGTCTAGCGGTGCCGCCTCGAGTGGTCCTGCACTGGGCGGCCCGCCGCCGGCAGTCACCCCGCCCACCCCGTGACCCACCCGTGGTTCGCCGGCGTCGCGACGCCGCGCGTTCTCGCGCACCGCGGGCTCGTCACGCCGGAGGCCGCGCACAGCGGCGTCGTCGAGAACTCCTTCGCCGCCGTGGCCGCCGCGCACTCCGCCGGCGCTCTCTATGTGGAGTCGGACTGCCACCTCACCGCCGACGGCACGGTGGTGCTCTTCCACGATGACGATCTGTCGCGCGTGACGGGCGACCCGCGCAAGGTCGCCGACGTCTCCGCGCGCGAGCTCGAACACCTCATGACGGGCCGCGGCGGACTGATCACGCTGGCGCAGGCTCTCGACGCCTTTCCGACTCTGAGGTTCAACCTCGACGTGAAGGCGACGGATGCCGCATCCGCCGTCGGCACGACTGTCGCGCCCTTCGCCGATCGCGTCTTGGTGACGAGTTTCTCGGACGAACGTCGGCGAGCCGCGCTGCTCGCGGCGGCCGCCACCAACAGCACGGTGCGCCCCGCGACCTCCGGCGGTCGTGGCGCCATCGCCCGCGTGCTCGCGGCCGTCGCGGCGCGGTCGGACCGGCTCGTCGCCCATGCCCTTGCCGGCATCGACGCGCTGCAGGTTCCGGAGCGCCAGGGGCGCCTGCGGATCGTCACGCCCAGGCTCATCGCCGCCGCCCATCGGCACGGCGTCGAAGTGCACGTCTGGACCGTCAACGAGCCCGACGACATGCGCCGACTCGTCGCGATGGGCGTCGACGGCATCGTCACCGACCGGGCGGACGTCGCGCTGGCCGCACTCACCTAGCACGACCCGGTGGCCGGGCGTCTGCCCCGCTGTGCATCCACTGTGAAAGGTCGATGAACGGGGGTGCTTCGGATGATCCGCTCAGGTCACTTCGTTATACCTATACAGCGACGAGAGGACCACAAAATGGCAGACCGCAGTCTGCGCGGCATCCGACTCGGCGCCCAGAGCCTACAGAGCGAAGAGGGCGTCGTGTTCCATGAACGCGCACAGCACATGTACACCTGCACCGTGTGTGGACGTGACACGACTTTGACCTTTGCGGCCGACGCCGAGGTTCCGCCCGCCTGGGAGTGCCGCACGTGCGGCGCCGAGGCGCTGCTGCGCGTGGGCGACGGCACCGCGACCGTCGATCACTCCGGCGACAAGACCCCGCGCAGCCACTGGGACATGCTGCTGGAGCGCCGCACGCTTCCCGAGCTCGAAGAGCTCCTGGAAGAGCGCCTCGCCTACGTCCGTGCCCGCCGCGGAGCAGGCGAGAACGTCACGGCGGACAAGCTCAGCGCCTGAGCCGCGATCCACGCGACGCCGGCCCTACGGGGCCGGCGTTTTCGTGTCCCCGCGGGGGCGAAGGCGCGCGAACACCCCGAGGCCGGCGAGCACGATCACGCTGCCCCACGACAAGGTGGCGTTGATCCATGCCCCGATCACCACGGCGGGCGTGAGGCCGGTCCGCAGCGGCACGTCGGTGAGCATGTGCCCGGGCGCATCCGCCACGAGCCCGTCGATGGTGGTGCCGTCCGGTGCGATCACCTGGCTCGTGCCGACCGTCGAGAGGTTCACGACCGCGCGACCGGTCTCGATGGCGCGCAGCCGCGCGACGGCGAGCTGCTGCAAGTTCTCGTCGGTGCCGCGGAAGTCGGCGTTGTTGGTCTGGAACAGGTAGACCTCGGCGCCTTCCGCGGCGCCTTCCCAGACGAGCGCGTCGTAGATCACGTCGAAGCAGATGGCCAGACCCGCGATGGTGCCGTCGATGTCGAAGACGGGCGCGTTGGTGCCCGGCGTGTAGTCTCGGCCGATCATGCCGATGAGGTCGGGGGCGATCGCGTCGTAGAACTCGCGATCCGGCACGTACTCGCCGAAGGGCACGGGATTGCGCTTGTCGTACGTCTGCTCGATCCCTGTGCCGTCCCGCCACAGGAACGACATGTTGAAGTACTCCTCCTCGCCGCGCTGGTCGACCCGGTTCGCCACCAGCGGCGCTCCCAGCTGCCGCGTGACCCGGTCCAGCGCAGCCGCGGCGGCGACCGAGCCTTCGGGGTCGAGGTCGACGCTTCCCTCCGGCCACAGCACGACGTCGACGTCCTCGGAGCCGAACAGCGGCTTGGTCGCGTCGTACTGCGACTCCAGCACGTCGCCCGCATCGCGCACGTCGAAGTAGCCTGCCGGGCCGTTGCCCTGCACACTGGCCACGCGCATGGTGCCGGCCGGCGTGGTCGCCCAGGCCGGGACGACCAGCATCGCCGTGGCGACCAGCGCGAGCACGGCGACCGGCAGGAGCCACCGGATACTGCGGCCTCTGCGCCGGGGCGCACGGACCAGCTCCACCGCGGCCGCGACGACGGCTGTCACGAGGAACGTCAGGCCCGCGGTGCCCGTCCACGAGACGACCTCTGCAAAGGGACCGTTCACCTGTGAGGTTCCCACCCGTCCCCAGGGGAAGCCTCCGTAGGGGAATCCGCCGGTCACCGCCTCCCGCGCGGTCCACAGCCCCGCGACCAGGAGAGATGTCACCAGCACCCGGCCCCGGCGTGGCACCGCTCGCGGCACCCACCGATAGGCCAAGGCGATGAGCACCGCGCCGCCGGCGACGATCAGCGCCTCCAAGCCCGACAGCGCCAGCCACGGAATCGGCCCGACCCAGGCCGCCGTGAAGTCGAGGTTGAGCAGGTAGAAAGCGAGGCCGAAGACCAGGCCGGTGAGCAAGGCAGCGCCGACGCGTCGGCCGACGAGTGCCACCAGCGCCAGCGCAACGGACACCCACGCCATCGGCCACCACGCCAGCGACGGGAGGGCGACGTCCAAGAGCGCCCCGCCGATCCCCGATACCGCCACGGCGGCCCAGAGAGGCAGCAGCGGGCGCGGCAGCGGCGGACGGGACGGCGCGTCGGGTGGCACGGATTCCACCCTAGGCGAGCCTGACGGCGACCCTTTGCCCGTACCCGGTCTCTGACCTTGTCGAAGGGCTTTAGACGGTGGAGTACGCGACGATGCCCCGCCGTACGGCATCCAGCGCCCTGCGTGCCGTGCCGGCGATCGGCTGGTCGGCGACGATCGACAGCTGGTCGAGCAGGTCGATCGTCTGCTTCGCCCAGCGCACGAAGTCTCCCGCCGCCATGTCGGCCTCGGTCAGCACCCGGTCGAGCGTGCCGCCGCGTGCCCAGGAGTGCATCGCGAGCGCCAGACCGGCCGAGACCGGCTCGGTCCCGGGAAGGCGGTTCTCCTCCTCCAGGTCCTGGAGTTCCTGCCACAGCGAGATCGTGGCGTCGAAGGCGGGCCGGAAGGCGCCGCGAGGCAGACCCCGCTCCCCCGGACCGGCGTCGTCCCGCCGCGGCTCGTACACCAGCGAGCAGGCGAGCGCCGCGAGGGAGGCGGCATCCAGGTCCTTCCAGATCCCGCGGCGCAGCGACTCCGCGACCAGCAGATCGCGTTCCCCGTAGATGCGGCGCATCGTGCGCCCCGATGGGGTGAGCGTCGTCGCCCCGTCGTCGGCGACCGCGACGTACTCGAGTGCGGCGAGCACATCGACAACACGATCGAAGATGCGCGCCACCGTGCCGGTGCGGGTATCGATCTGACGGCGGATCTTGTCGATCTCGCGCTTGAGCTTCCAGTAGCGCTCGGCCCACCGCGCATGATGCTCCCGATCGGGGCACTGATGGCACGGATGCCGCAGCATGCGCTTGCGCAGGCTCGCGATGCGGCGCTGCCGCTCGTCGCGGGTGCGCCGTGCGGCGCTGACGTCCTTGCGGTTCACCTTCTCGAGGTCGCTCAGCTCACGACGGATGCCCGAGTACTCCGCGAAGTCGCCGCGGTCGCACGTCATCGCCTTCTCGTACCCGGCGAGCGACTCCTCCTGCTCGCGCACCTGCCGAGCGAGCCCCACCACGGCACGATCCGCCTGGAACTGCGCGAACGACGACTCGAGGATCTCGCGGGCTCTCGCCCGGCCGAACTGGTCGATGAGGTTGACAGCCATGTTGTACGTCGGGCGGAAGCTGGAGTTCAGTGGATAGGTGCGCCGCGACGCGAGCGCGGCGACGGCCTGCGGGTCGAGGGCCTCAGTCCACTGGACCACCGCGTGACCCTCGACGTCGATGCCCCGGCGTCCGGCGCGTCCGGTGAGCTGGGTGTACTCCCCCGAGGTGATCGCGACGCGCGCCTCGCCGTTGAACTTCTCGAGCTTCTCCAGCACGACCGTGCGGGCGGGCATGTTGATGCCGAGCGCCAGCGTCTCGGTGGCGAACACGACCTTCACGAGTTTGCGCTGGAACAGCTCCTCGACGACCTCCTTGAAGGCCGGCAGCAGCCCCGCGTGATGGGACGCGACGCCGCGCTCGAGGTTCTCACGCCATTCCCAGAAGCCCAGCACCGCGAGGTCCTCTTCGAGCAGGCTGCGGGTGCGCTCCTCGATGACGGCCCGGATCTCGAGCCGCTCGTCCTGCGACGTCAGCCGTACGCCGGCGCGCCGGACCTGCTGCACGGCCGCGTCGCAGCCGACCCGGCTGAAGATGAAGAAGATGGCGGGCAGCAGGTTCGCCCGCGACAGCAGCTCGACGACGTCGGGGCGATCGAGCCGCTCGATGCGCTGCACGTTCGCCGAGCGCACCGGGCGCTTGTTGCCGCGGCTCGGACGACGACGGGATGCCTCGTATCCGCCGCCCGCGTAGTGAGCGCGTTCGCCGCGGTCGCTGCTGCGCAGCTGCTGCGCGCGCCGGTTGTTCTCGAAGTTCGAGCCCTTGAACGACCGGATGCGCATCAGCTCCTGGTTCACCTGCGCGGTCGCGATGCCGGCGCGGTCGTCGAACAGCGGCAGCAGGTCGCCTCTCACGAGCACGTGCTGCTCGAGCGGCACCGGGCGCGTCTCGGAGACGATGACCTCTACCGCGGGGTTGCCGTCGCTGCCCCCGCGCACCGTGTCGAGCCAGTCGCCGAACTCCTCGGCGTTCGACACGGTCGCCGACAGCGACACCAGCCGTACGCTCGGCGCGAGGTGGATGATGACCTCCTCCCACACGGCGCCGCGGAAGCGGTCGGCGAGGTAGTGCACCTCGTCCATGACGACGTACCTCAGGCCTCGCAGCGCCGGGGAATCGGCGTAGAGCATGTTGCGCAGCACCTCGGTCGTCATGACGACGATGCGCGCGTTGCCGTTGATGTTCGTGTCGCCGGTGAGGAGGCCGACATCGTCGGGCCCGTAGACGTCCTGGAGCTCACGGAACTTCTGGTTCGACAGCGCCTTCATCGGCGTCGTGTAGAACGCCTTGTCTCCGGGCGTCTGCATCGCCAGGTGCACGGCGAACTCGCCGACGATGGTCTTGCCCGCGCCGGTGGGCGCGGCGACCAGCACGCTGCGGCCGTCTTCGAGCGCGCGGCACCCCTCGATCTGGAACGGGTCGAGCGTGAACCGCTGCGCCGCCGCGAACGCGGCCGTGAGCGGGTGCGTGCGGTCGAGCCGGGCGGCGTCGCTCGCGCGCGCGTAGCGCTCAGCGGGAGCGGGGTCGCTCACGACACCTTGGGCGGAAGGAGCCCTGCGGCCCTGTCGCGCTTCGCCTTGCGCCGGTCGAACAGCATGGACAGGCCGACCGCGGCGAAGTACAGCACGCACAGGATGCCGCCGAGAAGCAGCATCGAGGTGACGTCGGCGGCAGGGGTCGCCATGGCCGCGAAGACGGTGATGATGATGATCGCCACGCGCCACCCCTTGAGGATGTCGCGGCCCGACACAACCCCGGCGAGGTTCAGGGCGACCAGGAAGACCGGGGTCACGAAGGACACCCCGATCACGAGCAGCAGCTTGAAGACGAAGTCGTAGTACGTGGCGTAGTCGTAGAACTGGGCGATGCCCTGGTCGTTGGGCACGAAGTTCGCCATCAGCACGACCATGTGCGGCATGATGAGCCAGCCGACGTAGAGGCCGGCCATGAACAGCGGGATCGCGGCCCCGAGGAAGCCGATGGTGTGGCGGACCTCCTTGCGGGTGAGCCCGGGCATGATGAACGCCCAGATCTGCCACAGCCACACCGGCGCCGAGATCAGCAGGCCGATCGCGAAGGCGATCCGCATGTGCAGGTCGAAACCACTCGCGACGGTCGTGAAGTTGAGGGCGATGTCCTGCTCGCCCCGCTCCTTTGCGATCTGCACGATCGGCTGCGCGAGCAGGTCGATCACCCAGCCGCTGATGAGGAAGGCGATGACCATGCCGACGACGAGGCCGGCCGCAGCGATGAAGAATCGCTTCCGCAGTTCGCGCAGGTGCCCGCCGAGCGACATGCGCCTATCGCGCCGAGGCTGCTCGGGCTCCCCGATGCGCGGTGGCTCCGTGGTGACCACGCCGGGTCAGGAGGACGGGTCTGCGGTGCTGCTGCTCGGGCTCGCGGGAATGTCGGCCTTCGGGGTCTCCGACGCCACATTCTCGGCCTTCGGCTTGCCCGAGGCGTCCTCGTCCTTCATCGCCTTCATCTCACCCTTGAACACCCGGGCGGACTGACCGACGCTCTTGGCGAGGGCCGGGAGCTTCGCAGCCCCGAAGAGGAGCAGGATCACCGCGAGGATGATCAGAAGATGCGGCCATCCGAATGCGCCCATGCGGAGTCTCCTTGTCGGTGCGGATGTGGTCCAGTGTAACCCTGTCGCGACGGCTCCGAGCCGCGCTCACCGGTACTGCGCCAATCCGGCTTCGGCCCAGTCGGCGACCGCACGTCGCGCGGCGGCGGGTTCGAGCACCTCGACGGCGCCGCCCCGGCGCGCGGCGAGGCGCCGCAGGCTCAGTTCGTCCGCGACGCGCATCGTCGCGATCGTGACGCCGTCGGATGTCGCGAGCGTCGCGCGGTCGAGGTAGTCGCCCAGCAGCGGTGCGACATCCTCCGCGAAGCGGATGCGGGCGACCACGTCGCCGGCGTCGGTGTCGAACCAGTCCGGCGCCTGCTCCCCCGCGTGAGTGCTCGGGATGCCGGTGAGCTCCAGGTCGCTCACCCGATCGAGGTGGAACGTGCGCATCGCCTCTCGGAGATGGCACCAGCCCTGCAGGTACCACTGCCCGCTGGCGATGTGCACCTTGACGGGATCGACGGTGCGGGTTGTGGGACCGGCATCGGGGGCCTTGTACGTGAAGGAGACCGCAACACCCCGCCTCAGGGCGTCGGCCACGAGGTCGCGCACCGCGTCGACCGGCTCCGGGGCGAGGATCACCTCGGCAGGGGTGCCGGAGGCTCCGCGAGAGAGTTTCGCGAGGAGAGCGGCATAGAGCTCGGTGTCGCCCACGCCCGGGATGGAGCGAGCCAGCTGCAGCCCCGCGAGCAGCGCGGCCGCCTCGCGGGCGGTGAGCTTCGGGGACCGCTCCAGACCGACCGCGTTCGTGATGACGATGAGGTCGCGCTCGTCGAGGAGGTCCCAGTCGATGTCGAACAGGTCGTTCGACATCTGCCAGTAGCCCCGGTCACCGGGCAGGCCGATGACGGTGAGCTTCTCGACCATGGAGCGCATCTGCTCGGGTGACACGTCGAACTCGGCGGCGGCATCGGCGAGCGAGACCTCCCCCTTGCCGATGAGGTACGGCACGAGCTGCAGCATGAGGGCGGCGCGATCAGTCGCGACGAGCGGCCGCTTCGCGGTCATGACAGGCTCCCCGCGTTCATGCCGCCCCCTCGTGCAGCGCACGGGTGGCGGCGAGGCGATCGATCACGCGATCGCGCAGCTCCACCGGTGCGACGACGCGCACCTCCGGCCCGTACGAGGCGAGCTCGTCGGCGAAGATGTGGGCATCGACGTACGGCACGCGGATTCCCTGCTCGGCCGGTTGCGCCCGGCGGGCGAGCCGCAGTGCAGCCTCGGTGCCGGGGTTGACCTCCAGGAGGGCGGAGTTGCGCGCGGCGACCTCGTCGAGACCGGCGAGGGCGCGGTCTCCGGCTCCCTCGCGGAGCGCAGGGTCGAACGACGCGCGCGTGAGCGAGACCGGCCCGACGATGCGCTGGAGGAGGAAGGTGCGATCGGCGTGGACGTCGAGATCGATGCCGAACACGTGCCATCGGCCCTCGTACTCGATCAGCGCCAGTGGCTGGATGCGGCGCGTGCGCGGCGCGTCCTCCCCCGGCTTGAGGTACGGGAAGGTGACGACGCGGCTGGACTCGATCGCCTGCTGCAGCGCGGGAAAGGCGGGATCGCGCAGACTGAGGCGGGGTGAGAAGCCGATGATCGGCTCGTCGACGAGGTCGCCGAGCGCCCGGATCTTGCGCAGCCCGCCGCGCGCGTCGTCCGACATGGAGCTCTGACTCCATACCCCGCCCGCAAGGGTCAGCAGCGCCAGCTCGGCAGGAGTGAACTCGATGTCTTCGGGAAGCTCATACTCGGCGGTGGGCACGCGGTATCGCGCCTCGCGCAGGTCGTCGGGGTCGACCCAGTCGCCGATCGTCTCGATCGGCACGCCGAGACCGCGCAGCGACTCCTTGTCGCGCTCGAACATCTTCTCGAGCGCATCCTTGGATGCCCCGGCCTCACTCTGCTCGCGGTAACCCGCGACGGAGGTCAGGATGGTGTCCTTCGTCAGCCCCTGGTCGGTCGCGATGAGGGCCACCACGAGGTTGACGAGGCGCTCCTCGGGTGGGATCTTCGCGGCGGCAGTGGCGGGCACCCAGCTATCTTAGGGCCGCGCGCGGCACGGCAGCCGAACCCCCGGGTCACTCCTCGGGTGCGACGTCCAGACCGAGGATGTCGATCACGAACACGAGCGTCGAGTCCGCCGGGATCGCGCCCTGCGCCTGATCGCCGTATCCCTGGTCGGGGGGCACCACCACCATGACCTGCGAACCCACCGTCTGGCCCTCGAGGGCCTGGGCGAAGCCGGGGACGACGCCGTCGAGCGTCAGCGACGCGGGCTCGCCGTCCCAGCTGCTGTCGAAGGCCTCGTCCTCGCCCCAGACGACGCCGGTGTAGTGGACGCGCACCGGCTGGTCACCGGTCACCGTCTCACCGGTGCCCTTCTTGAGCGTCTGGACGACCACGTCCTCCGGCGGGGCGCCATCGGGGATGATCAGGCCGGGCCGGCCGTCGGGCGCGCGCACGACGCTGGGCAGCCCGAATCCGCTGTTGAACTGGTTTTGACCGTCGGCGGCCGCGAGGTAGACCTTGCGGACGTCGATGACCGCCACCGCGGTGTCATCCTCCGTCAGTCCGAACCCCTGCGCGACGCCCTCCGCCATGTCGTCGGGTGAGAGGGCGACCGCGACACGCGAGCCCTCGGTCGCACACTGCAGCGCGTCTTCGAAGCCGGGGAAGTTCGTGGTCCACTGCGACGGGGACGAGACGGTCGACAGATCGCCGTCGTAGGCGGTGGCGACGATCGGCTCGCCGGTGGCACCGCTGAACAGGGCGACGTCGACGACCATGAGCTGGTTCTGCACGGTGATCGCGGTGCCCTCGCCGGTCACCACGTCCTCGTAGGCCAGCTGCGGCGCGTGCAGCGGCGTGTACATGTCGACCTCGGGCTGGTCGCTGCTGTCGCCCGTGACGTCGATGAGCTCCATCACGTCGGCGTCGGAGACAGCGGGACGGGAGCAGTCGGACGAGCCGGGCAGCGAGCATCCGGTCAGGCCGACGGTCACCAGTCCCAGGACAACGAGGGCAGCGGGGATCTTGCGCACCGGATCAGTTTAGGCGGACTCGTCGGGGGCGTCTGAACGCCCAGCCGCCTGGCGGGCGCCCTCGGCCGCGCGCTCCGCCTCGCGGACGCGCTTGCGCAGGTTCTTGTCGGTGATCTGCCGATCGCCGACCGCGCCGGGCGTCCAGAGCTCGACGTCCTGGTCGCCGTAGCTCGACTTCGACGCCCGGCGCTTGACCTCGGGGGCGACGGCGCCCGGCGCCAGCCGGCGCGCCCAGATGAGAAAGCCGGTGTGCGCGACCATGCGGTGGTCGGGACGCACCGCGAGTCCCTCGACGTGCCAGCCCCTGACGATGGTCTCGTTCGCGTCGGGTTCGGTGAAGAGCCCGGTGCCGCGGATGTACTCCGCGACGCGGCTCAACTGCGTCGCGGTGGCGACATAGCAGACCACCACGCCGCCGGGTGTGAGGGCATCGGCGACCGCATCGATGCACTCCCACGGCGCCAGCATGTCGAGAACGACGCGGTCGACGGATGCCGCGGCCACCGCATCGGTCAGCTCCTCGGCCAGATCGCCGACGACCACGTCCCAGTTCGGGGGCACCTCTCCGATGAACGTCTCGACGTTCGCGCGGGCGACGGCTGCGAAGTCGTCTCGGCGCTCGAACGACACAAGGCGCCCGGTGGCGCCGATCGCCCGCAGGAGCCACAGCGACAGCGCTCCGGAGCCGACGCCGGCCTCGACCACCGTGGCCCCCGGGAAGATGTCGGCCTCGGCGAGGATCTGCGCGGCATCCTTCGGGTACACGATCGCGGCGCCGCGCGGCATCGACATCACGAAGTCGCGCAGCAGCGGGCGCAGCGCCAGATACTCGTGGCCGCCGCTGTTGGCGACCACGGAGCCGTCCGGCTGGCCGATGAGCTGCGTGTGCTTGAGCACGCCGTGATGCGTGTGCAGCTCGCCGTCCTCGCGCAGCGTGATGGTGTGCAGGCGGCCCTTCGGGCCCGTGAGCTGCACGCGATCGCCGAGGCGGAACGGGCCGCTCGGTCGGGTGATCTCGTCGGTCATCGCGCATTCTCCTCGACGTCGTTGGCGCCGCCGGCGCGCAACCGCGCGCGGTGCGACTGGTGGAAGGCGGCGAGGTCGTCGACGGTTCGCCCGTCGAGGGTGTCCCACACCGCGTGTGCGCCGGCCCCGGTCAGCGACACCATGAGCGGCACGCCGATCACCGACGCACCTGATGCGACCGCCGCGCGCACGCCCGTCGACGAGTCCTCGATCGCGACGGCGTCTCCCGGGCTGACCCCGAGGAGTTCGCACGCCTGCAGGTAGGCATCGGGGAACGGCTTCGGGCGCGTCGCGTCGTCGCCGGCGATGACGACATCGAAAGCGTCGAAGTCGATCAGATCCACGACTGCCCGCGCCATCCGACTCAGCGACATCGTCACCAGCGCCGTCTTCACGCCGTTCGCGCGCAGATCCGCCAGTAGTTCGCGAGCGCCGGGGCGGAACGGCACGCCCGTGGTGGCCAGCTGGCGCATCACATCGTCGGTCAGATGGTCGACGATGTCGCGGACGCCCATGCGAACACCCTCGGCTTGGAAGATGCTCGCCGAGTCCTCCAGTCCCGCACCGACGAGCTGCAGCGCCTGCTCGTGCGACCAGGTGCCGCCGAAGCTCTCGACCAACGTCGTCTCCGCCGCCATCCAATAGGACTCGGTGTCGACCAGGGTTCCGTCCATGTCCCAGAGGACGGCGGCAAGAGGAGGCGCATTCACCGTGCAATCCTACCGACGGGTCTCCGGCCCTCCGTCGAGAGGGGGGCATATCCTGGAGGGAGCCTGCGGCCGATGCGGGCGGAGGGGGTCCCGTGGACGGACTGGGTCGTCGTGTTCTCGTCGCTGCGTTCGACGGATGGAATGACGCGGGCGAAGCCGCGTCCTCCGCGATCACGCAGCTGCGCGAGGGCGGCTCGTACGAGACCGTGTTCTCGGTGGATCCCGAGCTGTACTTCGACTACCAGTACACGCGTCCGCACATCGCCGCCGACGGCGACGGCCGACGCGCTCTCCGCTGGCCCGAGGCCTCGCTGCTCCGCCCCGCTCGCGCGACCCGCGGCACACAGCTGTGGCTGCTCACGGGTGTCGAGCCGGCCCGCGCCTGGCAGGCGTTCTCGTCCGAGTTCATCGACATCGCGTTGCGGGAGGACATCACCGGCTTCATCGCGATCGGCTCGATGATGTCGGACGTGCCGCACACGCGCCCGATCTCGGTGTTTGCCGGCAGCGACAACGAGAACCTCCGCACCACGCTCGAGCTCGAGCGCAGCTCGTACGAGGGGCCGGTCGGAATCCTCAGCGTGCTCGGAGATGCGGCGGAGCGCGCCGGCATCCCGACGGCGAGCCTCTGGGCCAGCGTGCCGCACTACGTCGCCGGTCACACCCCGTCGCCCAAGGCGACGCTCGCGCTGCTCGACAAGCTCGAAGACCTCACCGGCGCGCCGGTGCCGCGCGGCGACCTCGCGACCGAGGCTGCGGCCTGGGAGGCATCCATCGACGCGGCCGCCGCGGACGATGAGGAGATGACCGACTACATCCGCCAGCTCGAGCGCACGCGCGACACGTGGGATTCGCCCGAGGCCTCGGGCGACGCGATCGCGCAGGAGTTCGAGCGCTACCTCCGCCGCTCCGACGGCAAGCCGGGCGAAGGGCCGAACAAGCCGGGCCGCGACGACCCGCGCCGCTGAGCGGCATCCGCGGCGCTATCGGTCGTTGAGCGAGC
>NZ_MWLP01000049.1:0-30403 GCF_010634885.1 Microbacterium sp. B35-04
GGGGTGAGGTGCATAGCGGTCGTTGAGCGAGGGAGCGCGAGCGACCGAGACGAAACGCGTCGGGCCGGCCGGCGGCGCCCGGCGCGGGGCGTTTCGTCTCGCTCGTTCCTCACTCGCTCCACGACCGGAACCGAACCGCCGCACCGGTCGTTGAGCGAGCGAAGCGAGACGAAACGCGGCGACTCACCGGATTCGCCGACCGTAGAACCTCGCCGTCAGCTCTCCTGCGAGCCCTCGACCCAGGCGAGGTACTCGTCGGTGACAGTGCCGGTGATGTAGCGGCCGTCGAAGCAGCTCATGTCGAGGTCCTCGACGTCGGAGCCCTCGAGGATCGCCGCCTTCAGGTCCTCGACCTCCTGGTACACGACGAAGTCGGCGCCCAGCTCCTCCGCGATCTCGGGAATCGTGCGACCGTGAGCGACCAGTTCCTGGCGCGAGGGCATGTTGATGCCGTACACGTGCGGGTAGCGCACGGGCGGCGCGGCCGAGGCGAACGTGACGCTCTTGGCCCCGGCATCCCGTGCCATCTGGATGATCTCCTTCGACGTCGTGCCGCGCACGATGGAGTCGTCGATGAGGAGCACGTTCTTGCCCTTGAACTCGCTCGACATGGCGTTGAGCTTCTGACGCACGCTGCGCTTGCGCGCCGCCTGGCCGGGCATGATGAAGGTGCGGCCGACGTAGCGATTCTTGTAGAAGCCCTCGCGGTACTCCACTCCCAGCTTGCGTGCGACCTGCATGGCCGCGGGGCGGGAGGAGTCGGGGATCGGCATGACCACGTCGATCGCCTCGCGCGGCGTGAACTTCGCGATGGTGTCGGCGAGCCGGTCGCCCATGCGCAGGCGCGCCTCGTACACCGAGATGCCGTTCATGACCGAGTCGGGGCGGGCCAGGTACACGTATTCGAACGAGCAGGGCACGAGCTTGGGGTCGGTCGCGCACTGCTGGGTGTGCAGGTTGCCCTCGAGGTCGATGAACACCGCCTCGCCCGGGTCGACGTCGCGGACGATCTCGAACTCGCCGTTCTCGAGCACGAGGGACTCGCTCGTGACGACCCACTCGTAGTGGCCGTCCTCGTGCTTGCGCGTGCCGAGGATGAGCGGACGGATGCCGAACGGGTCGCGGAACGCCAGCAGACCGTAGCCGGCGATCAGGGCGATGGCCGCGTACGAGCCCTCGACGCGCTCATGCACACGGCTGACGGCCTGGAACACCTGGGTCGGATCGAGTTCGAGGCCCGAGATCGACGACTGCAGCTCGTTCGCCAGCACGTTGACCAGCAGCTCGGTGTCGGACGACGTGTTGAGGTGACGGCGGTCCTTGTGGAAGAGCTCCGCGGTCAGCTCGCGGGTGTTCGTGAGGTTGCCGTTGTGCACGAGCACGATGCCGTAGGGGGCGTTCACGTAGAAGGGCTGCGCCTCTTCCTCATTGGACGCGGTGCCTTTCGTCGCGTAGCGCACGTGGCCGAGGCCGATCTCGCCGAGCAGCGCGCGCATGTCGCGCGTGCGGAACGACTCGCGCACCTGGCCCCGGGTCTTGTGCTGGTGCACGACCCCGCTGCGCTCGGCCGTCGCGATGCCGGTGGAGTCCTGGCCGCGGTGCTGCAGAAGCAGAAGGGAGTCGTAGATCTCCTGGTTGGCAGACCCACGGCCCACCACTCCGACGATTCCGCACATGGGTGTTGCCTGCTCCGTCTTGTCGTTTCTGCGCTGTGTGGTTCTGCGTCGTGCCGTCTGCCGGCTCAGCGAGCCGTGTGGTCCGCATAAGAGCCCACGAGGCGCACGGCGCCGCCGTCGACGCCCTTGGCGCCCTGCTCCCAGTGGCCGTCCGCACGCGCGCCGTCGTGGACGATGCCCACCTGCCAGGTCGCGATGCCTTCGCGCGAGAGAGCGGATGCCGCGGCCTCGGCCTTGTCGGCCGCCACGACCGCGAGGAACCCGATGCCGAGGTTCCAGGTGCCCTCGGTGGCGGTGAGGTCGAGATCTCCCAGGTCGGCCAGCACCCGGAACACCGGGGACGGCGACCACGTCGAGCGATCGAGTTCGACCCACGTGTCCTGGGGCAGCACGCGGGCGAGGTTCGCGGCGATGCCGCCGCCCGTGACGTGGCTGAGCGCGTGCACCCGGTCGCCGTGGTCGGCGATGAGGCGCAGCAGTGGACGCGTGTAGAGACGCGTCGGCTCGAGCAGGGCCTCACCCCACGTCGTGCCGAAGTCGGCGGCGTTGGCGCCGTACTGGATGCCGGCTCCGGTGACGATGTGCCGCACGAGCGAGTAGCCGTTCGAGTGCAGGCCCGAGCTCGCCAGCGCCAGCACGACGTCGCCGCTGCGGACGCGTTCGGCGCCGAGCACGCGGTCGGCCTCCACGACACCGGTCGCGGCACCCGCGACGTCGTAGTCGTTGATGCCGAGCAGGCCGGGGTGCTCGGCGGTCTCGCCGCCGACGAGGGCGGTGCCGGTCTCGGCGCAGCCGGCCGCGATGCCGCGCACGATGTCGGCGATGCGCTCGGGGAAGACCTTGCCGCACGCGATGTAGTCGGTCATGAACAGCGGCTTCGCGCCGACCACGACGATGTCGTCGACGACCATGCCGACGAGGTCCTGCCCGATCGTGTCGTGCTTGTCGATGGCCTGGGCGATCGCGACCTTCGTGCCGACGCCGTCGGTGCTGGTGGCCAGCAGCGGCTTGTCGTAGGCCTTGAACGCACTCGCGTCGAAGAGCCCGGCGAATCCGCCGACTCCCCCGAGCACCTCGGGGCCCTGCGTGCGACGGACGGCCGACTTCATCAGCTCGACGGCGAGGTCGCCGGCTGCCGTGTCGACGCCGGCAGCCGTGTAGGGGTTCACGGGCTGTGCGGGGCGGGAGGGGGCATCGCGTTCGGATGAGGCCACGGTCACAAGCCTACCGGCGACGTGCCTGGACGGATGCCGAGGGGTTGCGGTCTCGCCGCGCTCCTCTGAATCGGTTCAGTTGCGCTGAACGTACGCTCACACCGCCCTCGTACGTACGTTCAGCGCAAGTGAACTGGTTTGCGGCGGAGCGGGAGGCCGCGCGCGGGGACGCGCGCGGGTGGATGCCCGGGGGTAGCGGTCTTCCGGCGTCCGGATGCTCGGAACGGGGCACCAGCAGCGGGCCCGGATCTAGAATGGACCGCATGGGCGGCGCCGGTGCACCGGAGTGGCTGATCCGCGAAGACGCCGGTCAGCCGGTGCTTCTTGCCCTCTATCTGCGCCAGGTGCTCGGCCTCCGCTCTCCGGATGAGCTGCCGCACCTGCGAGGGATCCCGCCGCGGGCGAACGACCGGTCGGATGAGGCCCAGGCGATTCTCGAACGGCAATGGCGGCAGTACTGGGCGATGACGGTCGAACCGCAGGCCCACCCGTCGGATGTCCCCCTCGATCTGGTGGACGGATTCGACACCGTGCTCGCCCTGCCGATCGAAGGGTGCGACGAGCTGCGGTCCGCCTTCGTCCCGCATGCGCCGGAAGCGCTCGCGTTCGCCCGGGCGGCGAACGAGCGGTACCGCAAGGAGGCGGCGCACAGCTCCGGCACTGCGTATCGCGCCTACGCCGGCGCGATCGCCGAGCACGAGCGGCAGGTCGGGCGGCGGGCGCACTCGTTCGAGCTCAACGTGCAGGTGCTGCCCCTGAATCAGCGCGGCGTGTGGTGGATCGGATCCCTCACGGTCGCCGTCACCGACGGGCTGCGGGGGGATGTCGCGGCCTTCGACACCGCCATCCACCCGATCATCGCCGAGCTGGCCTAGTCGCGGCCCTCAGCCGCATCCGGGCGCTCAGTGAGCCGCGCCGTGGCCGTTGGTGCCGGGCTCGGGGTCGACGTGGACCGACGCGTGGTCGACAGCCACCTCGTGGGTGTGGCGCCGTGAACGACGGTCGAAGATCAGCGCCACGATGCCGCCGAGCGCCAGGCCGATCGGCGCGCAGACGAGCACGAGGAAGCCGAACACCTGACCCTGCGAGTACTCGACGCCGGTGTTGGGGCTCGGGTCGGCGGTGCCGTTGAACGAGAAGGTGAGGATCATCGCGACGAGCACGCCGAGTGCGGCGCCGAGGAGGAGGAACACCGAGATCTTGGGCGCTCGTCGCACGCGCACGGTCTCGATGTGGTCCTGGCTGTGCTCGGGCATGTCCCCATTGTCCCACTCGGCGCGCCGGAGCGCGCCGGGGGCAGGCGAAAGTGGCGGCGCCGCGGGCGACGAGTCCCGCGAGGTCAGGGGCGCAGGGGCAGGAGGTCCGAGATGTCGGCGCGCGTGCCCGAGGCGCTGATGCGGCCGGCGGCCGCGGCATCCGTCCACTGCTCGGCGCCCGTGGCGAGCGCGATCCAGGTCGCGGGGTCGGTCTCGACCACGTTCGGCGGCGTGCCGCGCGTGTGCCGAGGGCCCTCGATGACCTGCACCGCGCCGAACGGCGGCACCCGCACCTCGACGGAGTTGCCCGGCGCCTTCTCGGCGAGCAGCTGCAGGAGGTAGCGCACGGCGGTCGCCTGGTCGGTGCGAGCGGGCGGGACTGATGCGGCGACCGCGCTCAGTGCGGCGCGGCCGTCGTCGGTCGAGATCTTGCGGGCCACCTCTCCACCGTACGCCGCCGCGAGCTCCTCTGATCCGGTCGCGATCGCGGACGGCTCTCGCGATCGCGGAAACCCAGCGGGGCGCGTCGGTAGGCTGGAGCGCGTGAAGATCCTGGTCCTCGGCTCGGGCGCGCGGGAGCACGCCATCATCCTCGCGCTGCGGGCGGAGGAGGCCGAGCACGAGATCTTCGCGGCTCCCGGCAACGCCGGCATCGGGCAGGACGCGCAGCTGGTCGCCCTCGATGTGAACGACCCCGCCGCCGTCACGATCTTCGCGAACGAGAACCTCATCGATCTCGTCGTCATCGGCCCCGAGGCGCCGCTGGTCGCGGGGGTCGCCGACGCGGTGCGCGAGCGCGGCATCCCGGTGTTCGGTCCGGGCAAGGCCGCCGCGCAGCTCGAGGGCTCGAAGGCGTTCGCGAAGCGCATCATGGATGCCGCGGGCGTGCCCACCGGCCGGGCGATGCGCGCCGCCAGCCGGGCGGAGGTCGAGGCCGCGTTCGACGAGCTCGGCGCTCCGCACGTCGTGAAGGCCGACGGACTTGCCGCCGGCAAGGGCGTCATCGTCACGTCCGACCGCGAGGCGGCGCTCGCCCACGCCGACAGCTATCTTCCGTCGGGACCGGTGCTCGTGGAGGAGTTCCTCGCCGGTCCCGAGGTGTCGCTCTTCTTCCTCAGCGACGGCGACCACGTGCTGCCGCTCAGCCCCGCCCAGGACTACAAGCGCCTGCTCGACGGCGACGAGGGTCCCAACACCGGTGGCATGGGCGCATACTCGCCGCTCCCCTGGCTCGACGGCCGCTTCGGCAGCGAGCGGGAGTTCGTCGATCTCGTCACGCGCGATGTCGCCGAGCCGGTCATCCGGCAGCTGGATGCCGAGGGCACGCCGTTCATCGGACTGCTCTACGCCGGACTCATCCTCACCGACGCGGGCATCAAGGTCATCGAGTTCAACGCGCGCTTCGGCGACCCCGAGACCCAGGTCGTGCTGCCCCGGCTCGTCGACCCGCTGTCGGAGCTGCTGCTGGCTGCGGCATCCGGTCATCTGGAGGATCTTCCGCGCCCGGCGTTCGCCACCGACGTCGCCGTGACGGTCGTGCTCGCCAGCGAGGGATACCCGGCCGCGCCGGTGACCGGCCGGGCGCTGACGGGCCTGCGCGAGGCGGAGGCGGTGCCGGAGGTGCACCTCGCTCACGCCGCCACCGCCGAGACCGACGGCGGGATCGTCGCCACCGGCGGCCGCGTGCTCAACGTCGTCGCGGTCGGCACCACCTTCGTCCAGGCGCGCGACCGCGTCTACCGCGCGCTCGGCGAGATCCACCTCGAGGGCGGCCAGCACCGCACCGACATCGCCGCCCGGGTCGCCGAAGGGCTCTGACCCGGTCGGCTCCGCACAGACCCCGAAGCGACGGGCGCCCCGGGATCAAGGGCGCCCGTCGTTCACATCAGCGGTCGTAGGCCGGCGTGGTACCGCCGACGGCGGAGGCGGCATCCGTGTCGGTCGTCACGCGACCGCGGATGAAGATGATCGCGAGCAGCCCGACGAGGATGACGGGGATGTTGCCGAACCCGGCGATCGTGGCGAGCGGACTGTCGACGTGGTGGGGACCCTGCAGGAAGATGCTCGGATCGGTGCTGGCGTGCAGCAGGATCGGCCAGATGAGGTTGCCGGTGACGCGCAGGGTGAGGTACATGCAGATGCCGAACGCGAAGGTGTAGAGCAGCTGCAGGAGTGTGGCGAAGAGCGACTGACCCGTGAGCAGGTTGCTCGCGTGCAGCGCGGCGAACAGCGCCGCCGACACGAGGGCGACCGCGATCTCGGGGTGCCCGGCCTTGCGCATCAGATTGACGACGTAGCCGCGCGTGAGGAGCTCCTCCGCGAAGCCGATGCACAGGCCGGCCAGGAGCCAGGCCGCCACGTAGCCGAAGTCGAGCGCGGCGTAATCGATGGTCGCGAAACGGAGGACGTTGAACAGCAGCACGACGGCGACCGCGATCCACATCCACCCGCGGCCGCGGATCGGCTGCGGGCCGAACAGCTCTCGCAGCCAGCCCACCGACAGGCCGAAGAGGATGAGGATCACCCCGCCGATGAAGATCGGCAGGACGACGAAGAACAGCACGTACCCGGCGCTCTCGGTGTCGTCGACCGAGGGTGCGATCGGCGCGAGGGCGAGCGCTGCGCCCTGGTAGAGCACGAAGTAACCCACCACCAGGATGAGCGCGCGCCACCACCCGCCGCGTTCCCAGAAGCGCTTCCAGGCGCTGCCCTCGGTGTTGACGTGCTGATCGGTCCGGCTCACGCTTCGCTCCCCCCGGGCCGCATTTCGAGGCGGTCCGGTTCGAGCCTAGAGGCTCGCCCAGACGCGATCCGGTCGGTCGCGTCCACCTCGGCCGTTCGGACGAGGCGAGTCGGGCCGCTCGGCCGATGCGAGCGGTAGCCCGGCCAGGCGATCGTTGCGGTATGTCGATCATCTCCCCTCGCGCGCCAGGATCCCTCCCGCCCTCGCGCCCCCGCCGACACCGGCCGGAGTGGCTTGTGCCGGCCGGGCTCATCGCGTTGAGCCTGGTGCCGGTCATCGCCGGCGCGTTCCGCGTCACGACGCTGACGATCGGCGTCGAGGTGACGCCGGAGAACGCGCGGTTCGTCGCGTCGCCGATCCCGGTGGTCCTGCACGCCGTCGGCTCGAGCGTCTACCTCGTGCTCGGCGCCCTGCAGTTCGCGCCCTCTCTCCGCAGGCGCCGCTGGCATCGGATCGCCGGCCGCATCCTCGTGCCGGCGGGCCTCATATCGGCGCTGTCAGGAATGTGGATGGCGGTCTTCTACGCTATTCCCGCCGCGATGAACGGTCCCGCCCTCATCGTCATGCGCCTCGTCCTCGGCACCGCGATGGCCGTCGCGATCGTCGTCGCGTTCCTCGCGATCCGGCGTGGCGACGTGCGCACGCACAGCGCGTGGATGACCCGGGCCTACGCGATCGGTCTCGGCGCGGGCACACAGCTGCTCACGCTCCTGCCCTGGACGCTCGCGTTCGGAGTCCCGAGCCAGACGATGCACTCGGTGCTCATGGGCGCAGCATGGGCGATCAACCTCTTCGTCGCCGAGGTCGTCATCCGGCGTCGAGCGCGACGAGGTGCCGGCACTGTGCGCGCCGCCGGCCGATCGGCGGTGCCCGCTGCCCACCTATCATGAGGGCATGACGAGCCCGGTCCGCGCGCTCTGGGACGCGCCGCCGGCCTCGCCGGCGCCGCCGCGGCGCGTCTGGCGGGACTGGGCGCTCGTCGGCGTGCTGGCTCCGCTGGCGGTGGTCGAGGCATCCGTTCGTCCCGACGTCCCGTGGCGCTGGCTCTGGGCCATCGTGCTCGTGGCCCTCGTGCCGACACTGCTCTGGCGACGCGCGCGGCCCCTCACGATGCTGGCGATCGCGTTCGTCACGGGCACCGCGGTGGGGTTCGCGCCCGGCGCCCCGTCGGAGCTGTACACGACGGCGTACTTCCTCCTGCTGCTCTACGCCGTGTTCCGTTGGGGCTCGGGCCGGGCGATGGTGCTCGGCGGCGTGCTGGTGGCAGCCGGACTCGCACTGTCCTTCGTGACCGACGCGCCGACGCCCGGGGATCTCATCGGCGGCGTCACCGTCGCCATCACGACGAGCGTGCTCGGCCTGGCGTTCCGGTGGCGCGCCCGTGCGCGGGCTCGGGAGCTCGACCACGTCCGCCTGCGCGAGCGCGAGCAGCTCGCCCGCGACCTGCACGACACCGTCGCCCACCACGTCTCGGCGATCGCGATCCAGGCGCAGGCCGGCACGGCGGTGGCGGCGACCGACCCGGATGCCGCCGCCGAGGCGCTGCGGGCCATCGAGGGCGAGGCGACCCGCACGCTGCAAGAGATGCGCGCCATGGTGGGCGTCTTGCGACGCGCCGGCGAGGCGGAGCTGACGCCGACGCCGGGGCTCGGCGACGTGCGCCGGCTCGCGCAGCCGGCGGGCACCGGCCCCGAGGTCGCCGTGCGCCTGGAGGGCGACGTGGAGGCGGTGCCGGCGCCGATCGCCGCCGTGGTGTTCCGGCTCGCCCAGGAGGCGGTGACGAACGCGCGCCGGCATGCGCGCAACGCCACCCGCGTCGACGTGGACGTGCGCGTCGATGACGACGGCGTGCTGCTCGAGGCCCGCGACGACGGTGCCGAGGCGCCCGCGGTCGCGCCGGGATTCGGCATCGCGGGGATGCGGGAACGCGCGGCACTCCTGGGCGGCACCCTCGAGGCCGGCCCCGCCCCCGACGGAGGATGGACCGTCACCGCGTCCCTGCCGAGGAAGCGGTGGACGACGTGACGGTGCGCGTGCTGGTCGCCGATGACCAGGACCTCGTCCGCGCGGGGCTCCGCATGATCCTGGACTCCCAGCCCGACATCGAGGTCGTCGGCGAGGCCGCGGACGGTGGGCAGGCGGTCGCGCTCGCACGGAGCCTCCGGCCCGACGTGTGCCTGCTGGATATCCGGATGCCGGTGATGGACGGCCTCGAAGCGACCCGGGCGATCGCCGGACCCGCCGTCGCCGATCCGATCCCCGTCGTCGTCATCACGACCTTCGACCTCGACGAGTACGTCTACGCCGCCCTCCGCGCAGGCGCGCGCGGCTTCCTGCTCAAGGACGCCGGGCCCGTGCTGCTCGGTGAAGCCGTTCGCGCGGCGGCGCGGGGCGATGCGCTCATCGATCCGAACGTGACGGTGCGGCTCATCGAGGCGTTCGCAGGTGCCACGCCCGAGCCGCCGCATCCGCCGTCGAGCCCCCTCACCGACCGTGAGGAGGACGTGCTCGCCGCCGTCGCTCGCGGCCTCGGCAACAGCGAGATCGGCGATGAGCTGCACATCTCGCTCAGCACCGTGAAGACGCACCTCGCGAGCATCACCGGCAAGCTGGGCGCCCGCAACCGCGTCGAGCTCGCGATCTGGGCGCACGAGCGCGGCCGGCGGCCGGGCTGAGGACACCGGTGCGCGGCCAGTGTCCTCCCTGAGGAGTGCAGCCGCCGGGACGATCAGCGGGGCGCGAGGGGCCCCGCGGATCGAGGCGCTCAACCCGCGTGCACGAGGACCGGCGCATCCGACACCGGCGTCACCCGCTCACGGCTTGGGCGGATCATCGTGAACGCGATCACCGCCGCAGCGACCATGCCGACAGCGGCGGCGAGGAAAGTCACGCCGTACGCCGTCGTGAGCTGGTCGGGCCCCGGCGTACCGGCGTGGTCGCCGAGCGACGCCGCGTACAGCGCCGTGAAGACCGACAGGCCGATCGAGCCGCCGATCTGCATCGCCGAGTTGACGACCGCCGAGGCCGCCCCGGCGTCGTGCGGCGCAACGCCCAGCAGGGCGACGTTCTGCAGCGGGACGAGCATGAACGCCATGCCGATTCCCATCACCAGAGCCGCGGGGAACACCTGCACCCAATAGTCGCCTTCGGGGGTGATGAAGCTGAGGTACACGAGTGCGGCTGCCGCGACGAGGGGACCGGCGGTCATGAGCACGCGCGGACCGACGCGCGGAAGCAGCCGTGTCACCAGCGGCGCCGTGACCATGATGCCGAGCGGCAGCGGCAGGCTCGCCACGCCGGCGACGAAGGCGGACATGCCCCACACGAGTTGCAAGTGGAACGTCAGGTACAGCGTTGCGCCGATCATCACGCTTCCCGCAACGGCCTGGATCAGGAAGGCGCCACCGCGCACGCGGTCGGTGAGGATCCGGAGCGGCAGAAGCGGCTGCGCGACCCGCGACTCGATCCACACGAACAGTGCCAGCAGCACCACTCCGAGCGCGAGGAACGTGATGGTCAGCGGGGAGCCCCACCCCTGCTCGGCCAGGCTGAATCCGTAGACCAGGGCGCCGAGTCCCGCCGTGACGAGGACCGCTCCGAGGATGTCGTAGCGGTTCTCGCCGTCGGCACGGCTCTCGTTCAGCGCGAAGAACCCGCCGACGAGTCCGACCACCACGAAGAAGACGTTGACCAGGAGGCACCAGCGCCAGTCCGCGAACTCGGTGAGGATTCCGCCGAGCACGAGCCCGACCGCGGCCCCCGCGCCGGCGACGGTTCCGAACACGGCGAACGCGGTGTTGCGCTCCCGGCCCTTCGGGAACGTCACCGTCAGCAGGGCCAGGGCCGCCGGCGCCAGCAGGGCAGCGAACGCACCCTGCAATGCGCGAGCGATGATGAGATCGGCGCCGGTGGCGGCGAGACCGCCGTAGACGGATGCCGCACCGAAGCCCAGCATCCCGATCATGAAGGTGCGCTTGCGGCCGGCGTAGTCGGCGACACGGCCGCCGAGCAGCAGCAGCGCACCGAAGGCCAGGGCGTACGAGGTGACCACCCACTGCCGTGCGGAATCGCTCAGCGCCAGGTCTGCCTGCGCACGCGGCAGTGCGATGCTGACGATGGTGCCATCGAGCACGACGACGAGCTGCGTCAGCGATATGACGGCGAGCGCCCACCAGCGGGCGGACGGATGCGAGGCGCGCCAAGACATGAGAAAACCTCCGGGATTCTGGGAAGATGCCGGAGGTTTCAAGCCTCGGACCGCCGGTTTTCTCCCGGCGACCGCCTCAGCACGACATGGCTGAGCGAACCTCTATTGTATCGCAGGAGGCACGGCGGCCTGCCGATGCACATCCCTGTATCCGCCGGGCGCCTACAGACGCGCACTCTCGCCGCAGCGACAAGACCTCGAGCATTTCACCGCCGGCGACACCATAGGCGGACGCTGACAGGCTCGCGCCTCATGGGGGTCTGCAGACTCGTCGTCCGCGACCTGCCCCACACAGGTCGCGGACGACGCCCCAGATCACGCGTCCGGCACCGGGCCGGTCAGACCGCCTGCCGCTGCTGCAACAGGGGACACTCGAACGGGTCGCGCTCCCCCAGTCCGACCCGGTTGATGTACCGCGTGACGATCCGGTACGACTCCCACAGCCCCGTCTCGGTGTACCGCACGTCGTGTGCGACGCAGTAGTCCCGGATCGTGCCGGACGCCTTCCTCAGGTGCGGGCGCGGCATCGACGGGAACAGATGATGCTCGATCTGGTAGTTGAGCCCGCCCATGGCGACGTCGAGGAACCGGCTGCCGCGGACGTTGCGGCTCATCAGCACCTGGCGGCGCAGGAAGTCGACCTTCAGCTCGGCCGGAACGAGCGGCATCCCCTTGTGGTTCGGGGCGAACGCCATGCCCATGTAGACGCCGAAGAGGCCCAGCTGCACCGCCAGGAAGACGGCGGCGATGCCGGGCGACAGCACGATGAACACCAGGGCGAGATACCCGCCGATGCGCAGGGCGAGGAAGACGATCTCGACGCTGCGCCGGCGCAGCGGCTCACGCGCGACGACGCGGCGCACGCTGGACGCGTGGAGCGACAGGCCCTCGAGCAGGAGGATCGGGAAGAAGAACATCCCCTGGTGGGCCATCACCCACGCCAGCGCGGGGCCGTACTGCTTTGCGCGCTGCTCCACCTGATCGGGAGTGAACGACACGACCGGCAGCTCGATGTCCGGATCGGAGCCGATCTTGTTGGGGTTCGCATGGTGGCGCGTGTGCTTGTGCTGCCACCAGCCGTAGCTCATCCCGACCAGCAGGTTGCCGAGCACCATCGACGTCCAGTCGTTCCACCGGCCCGAGACGAAGATCTGCCGGTGCGCGGCGTCGTGCCCGAGCATCGCGATCTGGGTGAACAGGATCGCCAGGGCCGCCGCGGTGAACAGCTGCCACCAGGTGTCGCCGATCAGCACGAAGGCCGTGATGGCGGTGGCCAGGACGACCACCGCGCCGATGAGCTTGGTCCAGTAGTACCCGTACCGGCGGCGCATGAGACCGCTGGTGCCGATGATCTTGGCGAGGTCGGTGAAGTCGTTGCCCGCTCGGGGCGCTCGGGCCACCGTGGCGCGGACGCCGCCGGTGAGCTGGTCGGTCATGTGCTCGTCCCCGATCCTCCGGCCGCACGCGTGTGCGGTCCGTGGATGTCGGGGTCCGGGACGTCCGTATCGGCCAGGCTACGCCGATGTCCGGCGCAGCGGCAGTGCCGGGGCGAAGTCAGGTCTGGCGGCGGATGAAGCGCATCAGCCAGGCGATCACCGCGATGATGATGATCACGAGGCCGATCCACAGCAGGAACTGCGCCGCTTCGATGAACACGCCCAGCAGCAGCAGGACGATTCCGACGATGAGCAGGATCACTGCGAGTCCGGTCATGCTCTGATCATGGCCTCGTGACCGGGCGCTCAACAATGGGTTGACAAAGCCCCCGCGGCCGCGCAAGCCCGACAGTCCGAAGCATCGCTCCCCACCCCCCGACTCACCCGCCGCGGAAACGCCGACGAGGGCGTCAGTCGGCTGCCGCTGCCGCCGCGGGCTGCGCGGCCTGCCAGTCCTCCGTCGACGTCGCCTTCGGCCGGCGCAGGAACAGCACGACCACCACCCCGGCCAGCATCACGACGGCGGGGAGCAGGATGGCCTGCGCCATCGCCTGCGAGAAGCCGTCGACGACGAAGGGCGGGAGGGTGCCCTCGCCGAATCCACCGGCGGCGTCCGCCGCGCCGGGCAGATTCGCCTCCAGACGTGCCTGCATGAATGCCGCGATCGAGGCGGATCCGATCACCGAGCCGATCGTGCGCGTCGTGTTGTAGATGCCCGCACCGGCGCCGGCCTGTCTGGGGGACAGGTTGCGGGTCGCGGTCGTGGCGAGCGGACCCCACATCCCCGCATTGCCGACGCCCATGAGCGCCGACGGGAGCAGGAACATCCAGATGGGGGTGTCGGTGTTCATGAGAGACGAGTACCAGAACAGCGACCCCGCGACGAGCAGCAGGCCCGGGACCAGCAGGAAGCGCGGGTCGGTGCGGTCGAGCAGGCGTCCGGCGAGCGGTGCCAGCACGCCCGACAGCACCGCCATCGGAATGAGCAGCAGCGCCGACTCCGTCGGCGTGAGGCCACGCGCGAGCTGGATGAAGAACATCAGCGGGAGCGACATGCTCGTCACCGTGAACCCGACCATCGAGATGGCGAGGTTCGAGACCGAGAAGTTGCGCTCGCGGAAGAGCGGCAGTGGCACGAGCGGCTCGCTCTTGGTCCGCGCCTGCGTCCAGACGAAGATCGCCATCACGACGACACCGCCCCCGATCATCGCCCACACCCAGGGCGCCCAGTCGTACTTCTCGCCCTCCTGCAGGCCGAAGACGATGAGGAACAGGCCGACGGCGCTGAGGAACACGCCGACGATGTCGAAGCGGTGCGGATGCGTCTCGAGCTTGGGCACGACGATCCAGGCGAGCACGAAGGCGATGATGCCGACGGGGATGTTGATGAAGAAGATCCACTCCCAGCCGAACCCATCGACCAGCAGCCCGCCGGCGAGCGGCCCGACGAGGGTCGCGACCCCCGCGGTCGCGCCCCACAGGCCCATCGCGGCGCCGCGTCGGTCGGGCGGGAAGGTGCGGGTGATGACAGCCATCGTCTGCGGCGTCATGAGGGCGGCACCGAGGCCTTGCACCGCACGAGCGACGATCAGCATCTCGAGCGTTCCCGAGAGCCCGCACCACAGCGACGCGAGCGTGAACACCGACAACCCGATCAGGTAGATGTTCTTCGGGCCGAACCGGTCGCCGAGGCGGCCGGTGATGAGGAGCGGCACCGCGTACGCCAGCAGGTACGCCGAGGTGACCCACACGACGTTGTCGAGGTTGTTGGTCTCGGGGTCGAGGGCCGCTTTGATGGCCGGGTTCGCGACCGACACGATCGTGGTGTCGACGAGGATCATGAAGAACCCGATGACGAGCGCCCAGAGAGCCGGCCAGGGGCTCCGCGGCTTGTGTCCGGCGGCGTAGGCGCCGGTGGGCGGGTGGGCCGCCGAGGCGGTTCCGGATGCCGCGCCCGCGGTGCGGGTGGTGTCCGGGGTGTGGGGCGTGGTCACTGGCGTGCCGCCTTTCGTTGGGCGAGATAGCGTTCCGACGGGGTCGCGTCGGGGCCCCAGGCGAAGTCGGGATCGGCGATCCGCGGGAGGGTCGCGTCCATCCAGGCCAGCTCGGCCTGGAGCAGCGCCTCTTCGCGCGCGATCTCGAGGAGGTACTGCGCCGGCACGCCCTTGCCGAGCGCGTGCCGGTGGCCCTCGACCAACGACGCATGGGCGTCCGCGAGTGCCGTGCGGCGGGCGTCGAGCAGTGCGAGCACGTCCTCACGGTCGAGGCCGTGCGCCTCGGCGAGCGCGACGCGGAACTCGACCGGGTGATCGACCCGGGGCAGCTCTCGGCGCACCCATTCGAGGACGGCGGCGGCTCCGGCATCCGTCTGCGTGTAGGTGGTGCGTTCGGGGCGATTGCCGTTGCGGTCGACGCCGACCTCGGCGATCAGGCCCGCCCGCTCGAGGCGCGCGACCGTGTGGTACACGGTGCCGTTGGTGATGGTGACCAGGCGGTCGTCGCGGCGGAGGTGCATCAGCCGGATCATCTCGTACGGGTGCATGTCGCCCTCACTCAGGAGTGCGAGCACGGCCACCCCGAGCGGGGTCAGCCGGGCGACGGATGGGCCCACGCGGCCGGCTGCGTCAGGAGCCGCGTCATCCGGCTCGCGAGCGGACGTGGCGTCGATCACGATCGATCCCTCCATGTCGATTAGTCCACATGGACTATACCTTCCCTCGCCGAACGGCACACCTCTCGCGCGATGTCGGGTGGGACTCGTAGCCTGTGCGCATGACGGGTGAGCGCGACGACGCTGCGGTTTCCGCGCAGGCCGCGGAGCGCGCGCACGCGATCTTCGATCCGATCGCCGCCGAGTACCTCGATCGGCCCGGCGTCGACATCGGGCCGATGTTCGGCAGCGAGGGCCTGCGCGTGCGCGGCAAGGTGTTCGCGTTCGTCGGCTACAAGGGCGCCCTCGTCGTGAAGGTGCCCGCGTCGCGGGCCGACGAGATCGAGGCTGCCGGCGACGGCGCGCGCATGCAGATGCGCGGCCGCACGATGCGCGAGTGGGTCATGATCGGCGTCGACCGCGCCGACCGCTGGGTGCCCCTGACGGCCGACGCGTTCGCCTACCTCGACGAGATCACGCCGAAGGGCTGAGGGGTTCCGCCGCCGGCCGGGATAATGGGACGGGTGACGGCTACCCCCACTCCCGCGACCGAGCTCCCCGGCTGGCGCCACGCCTACTCCGGCAAGGTGCGCGACCTCTACGTCCCGGCGGAGACGCCGGAGGGCTCCCACCCCGAGCGCATGCTCGTCGTCGCGAGCGACCGCGTCAGCGCGTTCGACCACGTGCTCTCCCCCGGAATCGCGGGCAAGGGCGAGCTGCTCACGACCCTCAGCCTGTGGTGGTTCGACCAGCTCGCGGGCGCCGACGGCGGCCGCGGCATCCCGAACCATCTCGCCTCGTCGCACACGCTCACGCGCGGCGCCGACGGCGAGGCGAACACCGCCGACGATCTGCAGAGCCTGATTCCGGATGCCGTCATCGGCCGTGCGATGGTCGTGAAGAGTCTCGACATGCAGCCGATCGAGTGCGTCGTGCGCGGCTACCTGACGGGGTCGGGCTGGGCCGAGTATCGCGAGAGCGGCACGGTGTGCGGCATCTCACTGCCCGACGGACTGTCGAACGGCGACCGGCTGCCCCAGCCGATCTACACGCCCGCCTACAAAGCGCCGATGGGCGAGCACGACGAGAACATCTCGTACGAGCGCACCGTCGAGCTCGTCGGCGCCGAGCGTGCGGCGGAGCTGCGCGACCTGTCGCTCGAGATCTACGCCCGCGCCGCGGCGACGGCCGAGGCGCACGGGGTGATCCTCGCCGACACCAAGTTCGAGTTCGGGCTCGACGACAACGGCGTGATGACCCTCGCCGACGAGGTGCTCACCAGCGATTCGTCACGGTACTGGGATGCCGCGGCCTGGGCGTCGGGCACGACCCCCGAGGAGCGCATGGCGAGCTTCGACAAGCAGATCGTGCGCGACTGGCTCGCCGCGAACTGGCCCGCCCCGCGCGAGGGCGAGCCGCCGGCGCTCCCGGCCGACATCGTGGCGCGCACCACCGCCCGCTACCGCGAACTGCTCAAGCGCCTCACCGCCGCCTGACCGCCGCCCGCGGCATCCGTTCAGGCGTTCTTCATCGCCTTGAGCCGGGCGAGGAGCACCGGCGCGGTGGTGTCCAGCATCCGGCCGCCGAGCAGGATGCCGCCGATGAGGACGGCGGTGCCGACCACGATCCCGACCGCGCACGCGATCCAGCTGAGCGTCGCGTTCTGCGTGAAGTATCCGATCAGGCCGACGATCACGACGGGCGCCGACAGCACCAGCGCCACGAGCCAGATGCCGAAGAACGCCATGCCCTGCAGGAACGTCGTGCCGGGCACCCGCTTGAACGGGTTGTCGCCGGATGCGGCGACGGGCACCACCAGCTGCGCCGAGGTGACCGCGCACACGCCGTAGCAGGTGAGCAGGATGCCGACCGACATGCCCAGGATGCCGGGGAACTGCTCCCACTGGCCCGACAGGGTGAACGGCACGATCACGGCGAGCAGCACGAGCGGCAGCGCCACGGCGGCCGCGGCAAGGCTGCGGCCGAGGCGGTCGGCGCGTCCGGAGGCGCCGGTGATGAGCTCGGTGCCGAACGCCGTGCCGTCGTACGAGATGTCGGCGTACACGACGATGCCGATCACCATCGCGATGATCGGACCCGAGAACGTCAGCGCCACCAGGGGATCGCCGTTGCGAGCGTAGAACCACAGCAGCACGGGCACCAGCGGCGCGCCGATCAGCTGGCGGAGGTAGCGCGGGTCGCGCGTCCAGTAGGTGACCGCCCTCGCGAAGATCGCACCCGCCGCACCGGTCGGCACGCGGCCGAACCATCCGATGGAGCCGGCGCGCACCGGCGCGGCGGAGCTGTGCGACGGGCGCACCAGGGAACGGCCGAGCGATGCGCGCCAGAGCAGCCAGAGCACCGCGAGCGTCACGAGGGCGATGAGGAGCTTCGCGCCCGCCTCGGGCAGATCGCCCGCCGCGGCAGCCGCGGGAACCGCCCAGGCGGCACCGAGAGGCGTCCAGCCCAGCACCGGGATCGCTTCCGCGAGGGTGTCGGCGTTCACCGCGAACCCTGTGGCGACGCCGGCGATGATCGGCCCGGCGAGGATCAGGGGGACGAAGATGACGGTGCCCGACACCTCACGGAAGCGCCGGCCGCTGCCGAGTCCCGAGGCGAGTGACGCGACGGCGCGCGAGGCCACGACGGCGGTCAGCACGGCGACAGGGGTGCTCACCGCCCACGCGGCGATGGCCGCCGGCCAGTGCGCCCAGGTCGCGATCGTCGCGATCGCCGCGGCGGACGTGATGATCCCGGGGATGCCGCAGACCCCCGCGAGCGTCAGCGCGACCATCATGCGGGGCAGCGACATGGGGAACACCACGAGCCGGGTGGGATCCAGCGTCGTGTCGACGCCGAACGCCACGAGGGGCACGAGCGCCCAGCCCAGCGTCACCACCGACCCGACGCCGACGATCACGCTGCTCGCCAGCAGCAGGTCGCCGAAGCCGAGCAGCACCAGCCCTACGGCGATCCCGGCCAGCAGGCCGAGCCCGTAGATCGCCCCGAAGATGAAGCCGACCAGCTGCCAGGGGCTCCGCGCGAGCTGGTTGCCGAGCACCCGGAAGCGCAGCCTCAGGAGCGTCGCAACCATTCCGGCCCTTCCGTGTGACGGCGGCCCCCGACGAGCTCGACGAAGCGGTCCTGCAGCGACTGCCCCGCGCGCACGTCGTCGACGGTCCCGGCGACGAGCAGGCGACCGGCTGCGACGATCGCGACGTGGTCGCACATGCGCTGTACGAGGTCCATCGAGTGGCTCGAGACGATCACCGTGCCGCCGCCGGCGACATAGCTCGTGAGGATGTCCTGGATGTTCGCGGCCGACACGGGGTCGACCGACTCGAACGGCTCGTCGAGCACGAGCAGCCGCGGCGCGTGGACGAGCGCGCACGCCAGCGCGATCTTCTTGGTCATGCCGGCCGAGTAGTCGACGACCATCGTGCCCGCGGCATCCGTCATGTCCATCAGGGCGAGGAGGTCCGCCGCGCGACGCGCGATCTCGTCGTGCGGGATGCCGAACAGCAGGCCGTTGTAGGTGACGAGCTGCTCACCGGTGAGCCGGTCGAACAGCTTGACGCCGTCGGCGAGGTTGCCGAGCATGGCTTTGGCCGTGACCGGATCACGCCAGACGTCGACGCCGTGCACGAGCGCCTGGCCGGCGTCCGGCGCGAGAAGACCCGTCGCCATCGACAGCGTCGTCGTCTTGCCGGCGCCGTTGGGGCCGACCAGCCCGTAGAACGACCCGGCGGGCACGCGCAGGCTCAGATCGGCGACCGCGACCTTCTGCCCGAACCGCTTGTGCAGGCCGCGCAGTTCGAGCGCCGGCGGCACGCCGTGCGTCGACGAGTCGCTCGCAACTGCGGCCGGCGTCGTCGCGGCGGCAGGGGGCGTCGGGGGCATCGCTGGGTCGGTCACATCTCTCCGTCACATCGGTCGCGCGAGCATCGGCGCCGGGGGCGCCGCTCCAGCCTCTCGGATGCCGCGTGGCCGGGGCAACTCGCACCGGTGCCGGTGCTCGCTAGGGTGATGCTCGCACCATCCCCCGAGCGCAAGGAGCGCGCATGCCCCTGTGGACCCTTCACGGCAACGGCCGGACCGTCGAACCGGGCAAGGTCGTCAAGCC
Organism: Microbacterium sp. B35-04; assembly: GCF_010634885.1. Classification (NCBI taxonomy): domain Bacteria; kingdom Bacillati; phylum Actinomycetota; class Actinomycetes; order Micrococcales; family Microbacteriaceae; genus Microbacterium; species Microbacterium sp. B35-04. The sequence continues at coordinate 19,306 of NZ_MWLP01000049.1, forward strand.
CGACGAGCGCCTGAACTGGCCCGCGACCGTCGCGATCGGCGCGCAGCACGTCATCGCGATGTTCGGCGCCACGTTCCTGGTGCCGGTGCTCACCGGCTTCCCCGTCTCGACGACGCTGCTCTTCTCGGGCATCGGGACGCTGCTGTTCCTCCTCATCACGAAGAACCGCCTGCCCAGCTACCTCGGCTCGTCGTTCGCGTTCATCGCCCCGGTGACGGCGGCCACCGCCTCGCAGGGCATGGGCTCGGCACTCGCCGGCATCGTCGCCGTCGGGGTGCTGCTGGCGGCCGTCGGCTTCATCGTGCAGTTCGCGGGCCTCGGCTGGATCGAGAAGCTCATGCCGCCGGTCGTCGCCGGCGCCATCGTCGCGCTGATCGGGTTCAACCTCGCGCCGGTCGCGTGGACGAACTTCCAACAGGCGCCGATCACCGCGACCATCACGCTGGCCGCCGTCATCCTGTTCAGTGTGCTGTTCCGCGGTTTCCTCGGCCGCATCTCGATCTTCCTGGGCGTGATCGTCGGCTACATCGTGGCGCTGCTGCGCGGCGAGGTGGACTTCACTGCCGTGAACGAACTCGTCGCGGACGGGCAGTGGGTCGGCCTCCCGACCTTCGCCCTCCCCACCTTCGGCGATCCGGGCACCTGGAGCGTCATCGCGATGTTCCTCCCGGTCGTGCTGGTGCTCATCGCCGAGAACGTCGGCCATGTGCGCGGCGTCGCGACCATGACCGAGGCATCCGTCAACCAGTACACCGGCCGCGCGCTCATCGCCGACGGCGCCGCGACCGTGCTGGCGGGAACGTTCGGCGGCTCGGGCACGACGACCTACGGCGAGAACATCGGCGTCATGGCCGCCACCCGCGTGTACTCGACGGCGGCGTACTGGGTCGCCGGTCTCTTCGCGATCCTGCTCTCGCTGTCGCCGGTGGTCGGGGCGGTGTTCAACTCCATCCCGGCCGGCGTGCTGGGCGGCGTGACGACCGCGCTGTACGGGCTCATCGGCATCATCGGCATCAAGATCTGGGTCGACAACCGCGTCGACTTCTCGCGCCCGGTGAACCAGTACACCGGCGCGGTCGCGCTCGTCATCGCGATCGCCGGGTTCACGATGCAGTGGGGCGACTTCCAGCTCGGCGCGATCGTCATCGGCGCGGCGGCGGCCCTCCTGATCTACCACCTCGGCAACGCCATCGCCCGCTGGCGCGAGACCGGCGCCGACGACGGCGGTCCGATCCCGGCGGTGGGGCAGCTCGGCGGCGACCCGCAGGACGTCGACACTCGCTGAGCCCCGCGCCCACCACCGACCTCCCCCTGGTCTCCCAGCGACGATGTCCCGATTCCTGCCTTTCGTGTCCCACTTTCGCGCGCGAGAACGCTCATTTCGGCGTGAAAGTGGGACACGGTCACGGCGGGGAGGGAAGACAGACGGATGCCGCGGCGTTGTGTATTCGTATGCATGAAGTAGCAGCGGCATCCGACCGCCTCGCCGCCGACACGTCGATGGGCGCCGTCACGCTCCTCGTGGGCGACCTGGACGGCATGACGGCGTTCTACCGCGACGTCATCACGCTGCAGGTGCTCTCGGCCGACGGCGACGAGGTCGTGCTCGGCCGCGGCGGCCGCGCGGTCGTGGTGCTGCGGCACGAGCCGGAGCTGCGGCACGCGTCGCCGGGAGCGGCGGGGCTCTTCCACACCGCGATCCTCTTCGAGACGCAGGAGGCCCTGGCCGCCGCGCTGTTCAGCGTCGCGCAGCACGCCCCGCAGACGTTCACCGGCTCAGCCGATCATCTGGTCAGCCAGGCGTTCTACCTGACCGACCCCGAGGGCAACGGCGTCGAGCTCTACTGGGACCGCGCCCGCACCGACTGGTCGTGGGTCCACGGTCAGGTCGAGATGGCGACGCTGTACCTCGACCCCAACTCCTTCCTGCGCGAGCATCTGACAGAGCGGGCGGCGAGCGGCGCGACCGGGCAGGACGCGGCATCCGTCGGTCACGTGCATCTGTCGGTCGGCGATGTTGCCACCGCCCGCACGTTCTACGTCGGCGCGCTCGGGTTCGACGAGACCGCCGGGCTGGGCGACCAGGCGCTCTTCGTGAGTGCGGGCGGCTACCACCACCACATGGCCATGAACGTGTGGAACTCGCGCGGCGCCGGACCGCGGATGCCCGCGCTCGGCCTCGGCCGCGTCGACCTCGACCTGCCCGACGCGGACGCCCTCGGCGACCTCGGCGAGCGCCTGCGGCACCACGGCTTCCAGGTGCGCGACGACGGCCGCACGCTCTCGTTCGACGACCCCTGGCGCAACCTCCTGCACGCCACCGCACCCGGCCGCGGCTGAGCGCGCGTCGGCGCGGCCTCGATTCGGCGAGACAGGAGATCCGCGGCGAGACCGAGGACGTCGTCACAGGTTTCGGCGCGAATCCCTGGTTTCGACGAGACGGCGACCGCCGGCCGAAAGGAGCGGCAGACGCGCGCGGGCTCAGACCGAGTCGCGGACGACGAGCTCGGTCTCGAGGATCGTGACGTGACGCGGATGCCGCCCCGCGAGAAGGTCGATCAGCACCGAGGCCATGCGCTCCCCCTGCTGGAACGACGGCTGACGCACGGTCGTGAGCTGCGGGGTGACCGAGGTGGCCACCGGCGAGTCGTCGAAGCCCATGATCGCGATGTCGTCGGGAACGCGCAGGCCCTCCCGGGCGAGCACGGCGAGCACACCGCGGGCCATGAGGTCGCTCGCCACGAACACCGCGTCGGGCTTGGCGCCCGAGGCGAGGATCCGGCGCATCGCGTCGGCGCCGCCGTCGGCCGTGAAGTTGCCGTCCTCGATGGCGACCTCGTCGAGCTCCCAGGCCGCGAGCGCGTCGCGGTAGCCCTGGAGCCGGTCGATGCCGGCGGGCATGTCACGAGGGCCGGTGATCGTCGCGATGCGCCGGCGGCCGCTCTCGATGAGGTACACCGTGGCGTCGTAGGCGCCCCGCACGTTGTCGACGTCGACGTAGTAGTCGCGCTCCCGCTCGCGCACCGGCCGGCCGCCGTAGACGACGGGCACGACGCTGGCGATCCGGTCGATGAACGTGTCGCTGGTGTGGTGCGAGACCACGACGGCGCCGTCCACCGCGCCGCTGCGGACGTAGCTCGTGGTCTTGTCGCCCGGGTCATCGCTCGCGATGAAGAGGTTGAGGACGTAGTCCGAGCGACTCAGGCGGGAGTTGATGCCCGACACGATGGCGGCGAAGAAGGGATCGCCGAAGAACCGCGTGGTGTCTTCGGGGACGATGAGCGCCACCGCGTGCGTCTTCTGGCTCGCCAGCGACCGCGCGGCCCGGTTGGGCACGTAGTTGAGGTCGGCGATCGCGCGCCTGACGGACTCCAGCGCCTCCGGGCTGACGGCGGTCGAGCCGTTGACGACGCGCGACACGGTCGACCGCGAAACCCCCGCCGCGGCGGCGACCTCCTCGATCGTGACAGCCGATCGCATGGCCTCGGTGCTCATCTGTCCTCCTCCCGCATGCTACGGCCCCGACGCGGGGGCCTGGTCGCTACGACGCGGTGGCCGCCTCGCGCGCGGACTCCAGGTCCAGGGCGCGTGCGCCGATGATGCGTCGGTATTCGAGCGCGCTGTCCTTGGGCGTCCGCTCCTGCGTGTCGTAGTCCACGCGGACGATGCCGAACCGCTTCTCGTACCCCCACGCCCACTCGAAGTTGTCGAGGAGCGACCAATAGAAGTATCCCCTCACATCGACGCCGGCGTCGGCGGCGTCGAGGATCGCGCCGAGGTGGGCGCGCAGGAACTCCACGCGATCGGCGTCGTGGACGCGCTTCTCGCCCCCCTCGACGACGAGCTCGTCGTCGTACGCGGCGCCGTTCTCGGTGACGTACAGCACGGTGCCAGCTGCTTCCGCGTACTCGTCCCACACGCGGTGCAGCAGGGTGGTGAGGCCGTCGGGCTGCACCTCCCACTGCATCGGCGTGCGCGGCAGGCCCCGCTCGTGCCAGAAGATGCCCTCGTTCGAGGGGTACGGCGAGTGGCCGGGGCGATCGGTCGGCGCGTCGCCGCCGATCGGCGGGTTCACCGGCTCGTGACCGCCGACGTACTCGCCGTGGTAGTAGTTCACCCCGAGCGTGTCGATCGGCGTCGCGATCGCCTCCAGGTCGCCGGGGCGCACCGCGGACTCCCATGCGGCGATGGCGGCAGCATCCACCTTGCGGATGTCCTCGACGATGTCGGCCGGGTACTGGCCGCGGAAGATGGGGTCGAGGAACCATCGGTTGAACTGGCCGTCGATGCGACGCGCGGCGTCGACGTCGGCCGGGTCGGTCTCGTCTACCGGCTCGGCGACGGTGAGGTTCAGCGTGATGCCGAGCTTCAGCGACGCGTCGCGCGCCCGCAGCTCGCGCACGGCCTGGCCGTGGCCGAGCAGCAGGTGGTGCGCGGCCAGCACGCCCTCCTCGACGCTGTAGTGACCGGGCGCGTGCATGCCCGCGGTGTAGCTCAGGAACGACGAGCACCACGGTTCGTTGAGCGTCGTCCACACGTTCACGCGGTCACCCAGCGCGTCGTGCATCGTCAGGGCGTACTCGGTGAACAGGTCGGCGGTGTCGCGGTTGGCCCAGCCACCCTTCTCCTGCAGCGCCTGCGGCAGATCCCAGTGGTACAGCGTCAGCCACGGGAGGATGCCGGCATCCAGCAGCTCGTCGGTCAGTCGCTTGTAGAAGTCGACCCCCTGAAGGTTCACCGCGCCGCCGTCGGGCCGCACGCGCGACCACGACGTCGAGAAGCGGTACGTCTGCAGACCCAGGTCCTTCATCAGCGCCACGTCGTCGCCGAAGCGGTGGTAGTGGTCGCACGCCACGTCACCGTTGTCGGCGTTGATGACGGCGCCGGGAACGCGGGCGAAGGCGTCCCAGATGGAGTCGCGGCGGCCGTCCTCGTGGGCCGCTCCCTCGATCTGGTAGGCGGCGGTCGCCGCCCCGAACAGGAAGTCCTGGGGGAAGGCGCGCGGGATCGCGGTCGTCATGAGGGGGAGATCCTCTCTGGAAGATGGATTCAGGATGTCGGGGGCCGTGGCGAGGCGGGAGGCCTAGCCCTTGACCGCGCCGGCCATGATGCCGCTGACCAGCTGCTTGCCCGTGAAGGCGAACAGGATCAGCAGAGGGATGGTCGCCAGCAGCACGCCCGCCAGCACGATCGAGTAGTCGACGAAGTAGTTCGACTGCAGGAGCGACAGCGCCACGGGCAGAGTGGGGCTCTGCCGGTCGAGCACGATGAACGGCCAGAAGAACTGGTTCCAGGCGCCGACGAAGGTGAAGAGGAAGAGCATCGCGGCTGCGGGGCGGGCGGCGGTGACGCCGACCGTCCAGAAGGTGCGGATCATGGATGCCCCGTCCACGCGCGCCGCCTCGATGAGCTCGTCGGGCACGGTCTGCGACAGGTACTGCGTCATCCAGAACACGCCGAAGGCGCTGGTGAGCGCGGGGATGATGATCGCGCCGATCTGGCCGGTCCATCCGAGGTCCGCGAACAGGATGTACAGCGGCACGACGCCGAGCTGCATGGGCACGGCCATCGTGGCGACCACGAAGGCCAGCAGCCACTTGCCGCCGGGGAAGCGGAGCTTCGCGAACGCCCATCCGGCGAGCGTCGAGAAGACGACGACCGATACCGAGATCACGGTCGAGCTGAAGATCGAGTTCCAGAGCGCGAGCCAGAAGTTCACCGCGGGGTCGTTGACGACCGACAGGGCATTGGCGATGAAGTTGCCGCCGGGCAGCCACGACATGTTGGGGTTGTTGATGGTCGAGGCATCCCCCGAGCCGATCAGGAACGACCAGTAGTAGGGGAAGATCGCCGAGACGACGACCACGCCGAGCCCGATGTACACCCAGAGGCCGGCGCGGACACCGCGGATCTTGGTCGTGCGGTTGCTCTTGCGGGCGTTGGGGAGGTTCTCCTCGACGACGGCGAGGGGCGGGGTGCTGATGGCGCTCACTGCGTGGCTCCCTTCCGGCGGCGGCGGCGTCGCACGACGCCGCGCCCGCCCTCGTCGCGCACGAGGCGACGGGTGATGACGAGATTGATCAGGCCGATGGCGAGGATGATGATGAACAGGATCCACGCCAGCGCCGCGGCGCGGCCGAAGTTGAACTCGCCCCAGCCGATGTTGTAGAGGTACAGCGTGATCGTCAGCCACTGGTTGGCGGCACCGCCGCGGCCGAACGTGTCGAACATGCGCGGCTCGTCGAAGATCTGCAGTCCGCCGATCGTCGAGGTGATGATCACGAAGATGAGCGTCGGCTTCAGCGACGGGAGCGTGATGCTCCAGAACTGGCGGAACGCGTTGGCGCCGTCGACGGTGGCGGCCTCGTAGTACTCGCGGGGCACGGCCTGCATGGCGGCGAGCAGGATCAGGGCGTTGTAGCCGGTCCAGCGGAAGTTGACCATCGTCGCGATGGCGATGTGGCTCCAGAACGGATCCTTGTGCCAGGCGATCGGGTCGAGCCCGATGCTGGTGAGGATGTTGTTCACCAGGCCGTGGTTGTCGCCGAACATGTTGCTGAAGATCAGCGCGACGGCGACCGGGGCCATGACGTACGGGAGCAGCACGCTCATCCGCCAGAAGGTCTTGGCCCGGATGTTGCGGTCGAGCATCGCCGCGATGAACAGCGCGAGCACGATCTGCGGTACCGACGACAGCAGGAAGATGCTGAAGGTGTTGCGGAGTGCGACCCAGAAGTCCGCCTGCGACAGGATCCAGATGTACTGGTCGAAGCCGACGAACGTGCCGGAGTTGCGGACGAGGTCCCACTCCTGGAACGAGATGACCGCCGTGTAGACGATCGGGAAGAGTCCCACGATCGCGAACAGGATGAAGAACGGCGAGATGTAGAGGTAGGGCGAGACCTTCAGGTCCCAGCGGCTCAGGCGATGGGAGAAGGACAGCACGCGCGGGGCGCGTTCTGGTTTGGGCCGATCGGCCGGCCCCGATGACGTGGGGCGGGTTGCGGTCGAGGTCACCGGGGGGCTCCGATCCGGATGGAGGGGTGGGCGCTGGGTGGAGTGCGTGCGGGTCGCGGTGGACCCGCACGCACTCCGGTACTGCTGTCAGATCACGTCCGGCGAGCGGACATGGCCGTCAGTATCGGCCGATCAGAAGGCTTCGACTTCGGCGACGAACGTGTCCCACGAGGTCTGCGCGTCTTCGACACCGTCGAAGACTCGCGTGATGGCGTCCTGCAGCGCGGTGTTGTACTTGAAGTAGTCCGCGCTCTTGTACGGCGTGACCGTGATCGCCTCGGAGCGGTCGGCGAAGATCGCGCCGGTCGGTGCGTCGGCGAAGTACTCGTTCGTCGAGTCCGTGATCGACGGAGCGGCCTGGGCGTCGATGGCGCTCGGGAACGCGCCGACGTTGACGAAGGTCTTCTCCTGCTGCTCGGGAGCGGTCAGCCAGTCGGCGAGCTTGAGCGCCTCATCGACGTTCTTGCCGTTGGCCGGGACGGTCAGGTACGAGCCGCCCCAGTTGCCGCCGCCGTTGGGGAACGCGTTCGCGATCTCCCAGCCGGTGACCTCGGGCGCGTTGCCCGAGATGATGCCGAGCATCCACGGCGGGCACAGCATCGCGGCGAACTCACCGTTGGCCATCGAGGCGTTCCAGTCGTCGGACCACTGGCCCGAGTACGCCGAGTTCGGGATGCCGCGCTCGACGACGAGTTCGTACGCAGCCTTGGTCTCGGGGCTGGTCGTCGCGACGACGGTGCCGTCTTCCTCGTCGTAGGGGAACTCGACCTGGTTGATGATGCCCTGGAACGCGGAGTTCGCGGCGTCGATCATCGGCTTGCCGGTCGCTGCCTTGTACGTGTCGGCCAGGTCGAAGAACGTGTTCCAGTCGCCGTCGATCTCAGCGGCGACCTCGTCGGGCGTGGAAGGCAGACCGGCCGCGGCGAACAGGTCGGCGCGATAGCACACGGCCTGCGGGCCGATGTCGGTGCCGAAGCCCACGAGACGCCCATCGGCGTCGGTCGCAGCCTCTTCCTTCCACTCCACCCAGCGGCCCTTGGCGCTGTCGGGCACCTCGGCGAGCAGGTCGGAGTACTGCATGGCCTCGGCGAACCAGTCAACCTCGACGGCCTCGATGTCGGCGAGACCCTCCTTGCCGAGCTTCGCGAAGAAGTTCGAGCGGGCGTCATCGGTGATGGCGGCCTTGTTGTGGACGATCTTCACGTTCGGGTTCTCGTCCATGTACTCCTGGAGGAGTTCATCGTCGTAGCCGAAGTCGTTGAAGGTCGCCAGGGTCAGCGTGATCTCGCCGTCTTCGCCGCCGGCATCGTCGTTGCCGCTGCCGCCGGCACAGCCGGCGAGGACGATGGCGGAAGCCGAGAATGCGGCGATTGCCACGGCGCTTCTGCGGAAGGCGCGTGCGTTCACTGTCACTCCTTTGTGTTGTCAGGGTCGTGTGTGTTGCAGGATCGGCGCGGATCGGATCCGTGCCGGGTGGTGCGACCGTGGGAGCGTTCCCACCGGTCGAGAGGTCACGCTACGGGAGCGCTCCCACGAAGTCAAGGGAGCGCTCCCACGGATTGATCACGGTTGCGTCACGAACCGCTCACGCCAGGGAGAGAACGAGGGATGCGGGGGCCCGTAGACTGGACGGGACCCCTGCCCGCGACATCCGGAGCTCTCACATGCCCACCATCGTCGTCGACGTCATGCCCAAGGCCGAGCTTCTGGACCCGCAGGGGAAGGCCGTCTCGGGCGCCTTCGCGCGACTGGGGGTCTCGGACTTCAGCGCGGTGCGCATCGGCAAGCGCTTCGAGCTCACCGTCGAGGGCGAGGTCACCGAAGAGGTGCTCGCCGAGGCCCAGCGCATCGCCGACGAGATCCTGTCGAACGCGGTGATCGAGGACGTCGTCGGCATCGAGGTCGTGGAATGACCGCGCGCATCGGGGTCATCACCTTCCCTGGCTCGCTCGACGACCGCGACGCCCAGCGCGCGATCGAGATCGCCGGCGGCGAGCCCGTCGCCCTCTGGCACGGCTCGCACGACCTCGACGGCGTCGACGGTCTCGTGCTGCCGGGCGGCTTCAGTTACGGCGACTACCTGCGCGCCGGAGCGATCGCCGCGCTCGCCCCGATCATGTCGGAGGTGAAGGATGCCGCGGCCCAGGGCATGCCGATCCTCGGCATCTGCAACGGCTTCCAGATGCTGGTTGAGGCCCACCTGCTCCCGGGCGGCCTGATCCGCAACGCGCACCAGCAGTTCATCCGCCGCGACCAGCGCCTGCGCGTGGAGAACAACGACACCGCGTGGACCAGCGATTTCGCCTCCGGCCAGGAGATCGTGATCCCGCTCAAGAACGCCGACGGCGGCTACATCGCCTCCGAGGACGAACTCGACCGCCTCGAGGGCGAGGGCCTCGTCACCTTCCGGTATGTGGGCGTGAACCCGAACGGCTCGCTGCGTGACATCGCCGGCATCTCCAACGAACGCGGCAACGTGGTCGGCCTCATGCCGCACCCCGAGCACGCCGTCGAGCCCGGCTTCGGCCCCGACACCGCGGACGCCATGCGGTCGGGCGTCGACGGCCTGTCGTTCTTCACCTCGGCCATCGCCGCCGTGGTCGGCGCCGCGGCCTGACCCCCACCGGTCGCTGCACCGCTACGGCTAGACGGTGCCGGCGGGCGGCCACACGCCGATGATGAGCGCCATGATGACGATCGTCACCAGCTCGTGGGCGATGTTCAGCACCGTCAGCGACGACGGGCGGCCCTCGAACGCATCGTGCGTGATGAACCGCGCGGCCGTGAAGCCTGCCCACAGGATGACGCCGGTGGCCAGCGCCGACCACAGGTAGCTGCCGCTGTAGAAGTGCCACGCGATCGATGACGCGCCGGCGAGCACCCACGCTGTGATGAAGCTCACGATGACCGTGACCACGATCGGCACCACGGCGCTCGCGCCCGGCCGGTCCATGTCGACGTTCGCGAGCTTCGCCCATCGCGTGCCGAACACCTTCGGCGTGTACCAGATCGAGCCGACGACCATGCTCGACGCCGTCGCGATCAGCACTGCCCAGTAGTTGATCTCGGGAACCACGTCCGCCTCCTCGTGCGAAGCGCCGCTCGGGCGACGGTATCCGCTGGCCGAGAGCGTAGCGCCGCCCGGCGACGACCGGACGGCACCGCGCCGGTAGCGTGGACGGCGTGAGCAGTGGCATCCGGAATCTCGTCGTCAGCGTCCCCACCGAAGAACTCGCCGCCGATCTCGGGGAGCTCCCCTCGAGCGTCGAACTGGTGGTGTGGCCGATGGATGCCGCGGCGCCCCGCCCGCGGTTCGACATGGTGGTGCCGCCGTACATGTCGATGGCGCGCGTGCTCGAGCGCCTCGAGGACGTCGAGGTCGGGCTCGTGCAGAGCCAGTCCATCGGCTACGACGGCGTCGCCGACATCCTGCCGGCAGGGCTCACGTTCGCCAACGCCGCCTCGGTGCACGAGACCTCGACCGCCGAGCTCGCCGTGGGGCTCGCGATCGCCGCGCAGCGGCACATCGACGCGTTCGCCGTCGACACCGCCGGCGGCCGCTGGGCGCCGGTCTTCGCACAGAGCCTCGCCGACCGCCGCGTTCTGCTGCTCGGCTACGGGGGCGTCGGCAAGGCGGTGGCCGCTCGGCTCGCCCCCTTCGAGGTGGAGCTGACCCCGGTCGCCTCGCGGGCACGCGACGAGGACGGCGTGGCCGTCCACGGCATCGACGAGCTGCCCGTGCTGCTCCCCGACGCCGAGATCGTGGTGCTGACGCTTCCCGGCGGCGACGCGACGAAGAACCTGGTCGACGACGCCTTCCTATCGGCGCTGCCCGACGGCGCGCTGGTCGTCAACGTCGGACGCGGCTCGCTGATCGACACCGAGGCACTGGTCGATCACATCGGCCGCGGCCGCATCCGCGCGGCGCTGGACGTCACCGATCCGGAGCCGCTGCCGGAAGGGCACGCGCTCTGGAGCCTTCCCGGCGTGCTCATCACGCCGCACGTCGGCGGAGCCTCGAGTGCGATGCGCCCGCGCGTCGCGAAGCTCGTGCGCACCCAGATCGAGCGCCTCGTCGCCG